>CAZZDW010000059.1:0-21679 GCA_964652945.1 uncultured Phycisphaeraceae bacterium | reverse complement strand
CACTCTGCCACTCTGCCACTCTGCCACTCTGCCACTCTGCCACTCTGCCACTCTGAAATTCATTCCGGCCACTTGGCCACGCTCGGCACGCCGCGGTCGATGGTGATACGCACGCGGAGATACGTGTCCGTCCCCGCGTAGGGCACGCGGATGTCGGTCTCCCATTCGGTCGCCCCCACCACTCCCCCCGTGCCGCCGCTGCCGCCCGCCGCGCGGGTCGACGAACCGCCCGCCGCGATCGCGCCAAGCACGCCCCACGAGCCGCCGGGCAGCGCGGCACGGGCTTTTTCGTTCCCGTTGTCGTCTGTGAAGACGAGCGTGATCGGCTCGCCGGGGTATTCGGCGGTGCCGAGGTCGGGCTCGCCCGCGCCGAAGAGCGCCCGCTCGTCGAGCTGGCGCGAGCCCTGCACCATCCGCACGCGCGGCACCAGGTTGCGCACCCACGCCGTCTCGGGCCGATCGGGCGTCGTGCCGATGACCTGCACCTTGGCGCGGAGGCGTTCGCCCTTTTCCGGCAAGCCGCTCAAGAGCGCCTGCAGCGACTCGATCCAGTCGCGTTCCTTGTCGCTGAAGAGGCGGCTGCCCATGAGCAGGGCGAGCTTGTCGTCGAAATCCTTGTCGCCGATGCGCAGGTCGGCCCCGCTTGCACCACCGCCGCTGGCAATCGGCAGCATCGCGGCCTTGTCGAGCGCGGCGGTGTACTCGGCCTCGCTGAGCGGGTCGGCAAGCCCGGCCTTGCTCAGCGGGAAGCGCTGCAGCCCCTTGAGCGACGTGAACGCCTCGCGGGCCGCCCCGCCGGCGTCGTCGGCCAGCGACGTGAGCGCCTTGAGCGTCCAGTTGCGCCAGAACCGCTCGATGAAATCGGCCTTGCCCAGGTCCTGCGGCATCAGGAAGTAGTCGCCCACGCCCCGCGGCTGGCGGACCGCCGCGACGAGCTTTTCCCGCGCCACCGACGACGACGGGCCGAGCCCCTGCCAGTTGGCCATCACGTCGCTCGCCGCATCACGGAAGCCCCGCTCGTCGAGCGTGCGCTTGGCCGCGCCGGCACGGTCGCTCACCGCCGCGACGGCGTCGAGGACTTCTTTATCATCGGTCATCCCGACGGCCTCGCGCAGGTCGCGTGCCGCGGCCTCGACGATCGCGCGGGCCTCGTCGAGCGGGCCGGCGTAGTCGCGCCACCGCGACGCCAGCGACAGCCGATCGGCGAAATCCTTCCACGGCCCGGTCGCGACGGCGTATTCGTCGGCGTACTCGGCGCCCCAATAGCGGGCGGCGTCGAGGACGTAGTTCTTCGCCGCTCGCCGGACGGCGTCGTAGCGGCGCGACAGGGCCGCGGCGTCGCGCACCCGCGCCGGCTCGCCCGCCGGCGTGTTCAACGCGGCGGCGACGGCCATGTAGTCGCCCAGCACGGCCTTGAGCGCGGCCGAGTTGTACCGCGCGTCGAGCGTCTCGCGGCTCACGGTCATCGGCACGGCCGGACGCCGCACGAGCAGGCCCGCCGACTCGGCGTGCGCCTTGACCTCCGACGCGATCGAGGCCGAGTCGGCCTGCGCGTGCGCGTCGATGAACGACGAGACGAGCGTCGAGGCCCGCTCGCGCTCGCCGAGAGCCAGGGCGAACTCGGAGACCTCGCGGCCCCGCTTGATGATCGCGTTGGCGTCGGCGACGAGCGGGCCCGAGCCCTGCTGCTCGCTCACCGCGTCTTTGATGAGCACGCGGGTTTTTTCTCGTTCGTCGTGCAGGCCGCCGAGACGCGTGAAGACAACGCCCGCGCCCCCTCCCCCCGCGGCTCCCGTTTCATCGGCGCTTCCTGTCAGGAACGCCGCGGCCCGCGCGTACATCCCCTCGTAGCGTTTGCGGTACAGCGGCGACTCGGCGCTGCCCATGTGCAGCGCTTCGAGCCTCGCCATCTTCTCGCGCCGGGGCTTGGCGGCCTCGGTCGCCGTGTCCACCGCGTGCTGCGCGGCGTTCAGGTCGGCGTACACCTCGGCGAGCGCCGCGACGCGCGCTCCTTGCCCGCCCCCGCCCGCGTTCTCCGGCGTCAGCTCGGGCTTGGTCTGCCCCTCGGCCGGGGCGACCTCAGCGATCTCGCCGAGCAGCGCCTGCAGCGAGGCCATGCCCTTCTCTCGGTAGGCGGCGAATGCGGCATCGAACGCCGCGGGGAGCGCGGCCGGCATCGGCTTGCCGTCGATCGTCCGGGCTCGCAGCTTCGCCAGCGCCGCGTTCAAACCGCCATCCCCACCTTCACCGGCGACCAGCTCGGTGAGTTTGGCGTAGCGGTCTTTCCATTCCTTCACCGACTCGTCGTGCCGAGCGTCGCCGGCCTGGGTGTCGATGTCGAGCAGCGCCTTCTCGGCCGTCTCGAACTCGCTCAGCAGCGAGGCGAAGCGGTTGACGTCGCCCAGCGGCGTGCCGCCCCCGCCGCCCTCGGGGGACCAATAGTCGGCGACCGCCGAACCGACGCGGGTCAGCAGGCTCGCGTGCTCGCTGGAGCCGCGAAGGCTTTGGGAGGGCCACCCCCCCCCGCCGTCGGCGTACAACCATTCATACACCTCTTGCAACCCCGCGATCTCCTGGAGGATCGGCTTGTTCTCCGGCTTGTCGAGCGCCTGGAAGCGGCGCTCCGGCTCGCGGTCGCGCGGATGATCCAGCACGTACCGGAACAACGGCTCGAGCGCCAGCTTCTTCTTCGCGTCGCTCTTGTCGATGCCTGCCAGCTCCAGCCGCAAGAGCTGCTGGTACGCGCCCGTCGCCTCGTCGGTCCAGCGCGGCGGCTGGGCGTCGAGGTCGCCGAGCATCTTGAGGCGTGCCGCGTCGATGATCGGGCGGAGGACGCTGTCCTCGAAGAGGATCCGCGCCTTCTCACGCCGCTCCGATGCGGCGAGGTTGGAGCCGAAATCCCCCGTCGCCGCGGCGAAGGGGTAGAAGACGATCGGCACGCTGATGGGCGTCTCGGCCTGGTGCTTCACCTCGTCCATGAAGGGTGCGAGCTTCTTGTGCTCGGCCGGCACGGTGACGCCCTCGAACGTCAGCGCGTCCTGCCCGCGGTAGGTGTAGAGCAGGCCGTCGGTGCTCCGCTCGTTGAGGGAGACAATCGGCAGCTTGTACGAGCCTGTTTTCGCGTTCCGCTCGCCCTCCGTGATGCGGCGGTCCCATTCGGATTCTTCCTGCGCGTCGTCGGCGAGGAAGGGCTTGGGGGCGTTGGCCCAGAAGGTCGCCGGGCCGCCCACGCGCTTGTTGAGCTGGCCCAGCCCCAGCCACGTGAAGAGGCCGAGCACGACCGCGCCGAGGACGGCCGCCCCGTAGACCATGCGCCGCCTGCCGGACTGCTGGCCGCGGACATTGCGGGCGCGCGTGACCAGGCCGCGTTCGCGGAAGACCTTCGCAAGGAAGACGTCGCGGAGGAAGACCGCCCGCTCGCGCTCCCACACCTTCCCCTCGGGGAGCGACTCGATGGGCATCCCCAGCGCCTCGGCGAGGTCGGCGTCGAGGGCCGAGCCCTCGCGCATCGCGGAGGTGAAGTAGATGCCGCGGAGGAACAGCGGCGCCTGCGACCACTCGCCGGCGACGAAGATCATCTGCAGGTACCGGCTCAGCCGCGGGGCGATCTTGAGGAACGCCTCGGGGAACGAGTACATCGCGTCGACCTGGTCCGTCCGGCGGGCGCGCGGGTCCTCGGTGTTCACCGGATCGAGGATCAGCCCGAGCCGACGGCGGTACAGCCGCTGCTGCACGGTCTTGAGATGCTCCTCGACGTGCTCGGGGTTGAAGGGCGTGTCGAGGTCGGCGGGGTTGGACCAGCCGAGCATCTGGTGCTGGAGCGTGGGGTCGGTGAGGTCGTCGAAGAACTCGCGGAAGCCGTTGATGAGGTCGCACTTGGTGACGACGACGAAGACGGGGAAGCGGACGCCGAGCACGCGCTGGATGGCGTCGAGCTGCTGGGCGATCTTGCCCCCTTTTCGCTCGATGGAGTCGGCCGAGTCGCGGATGAGGCTGTCGGCCGGGATGACGAGCATCATGCCGTTGACAGGGCAGTTGGGCCGGCTCTTCTTGAGCAGTTTGAGAAACTCCTGCCACTCGCTCGTCGAGCCGGGCTCGACCTCCTCGAACATGAGCCGCCCGGCGGTGTCGAGGATGATGGCGTAGTTGGTGAACCACCAGTTCATGTTGAGCGTGCCGCCCGCGCCCTGGAGCTGGTCCTGCAGGCCCGGCGGGAAGCCGACGTTGCAGTGGCGGATCGCCTCGGTCTTGCCCGATCCGGGTTCACCCACAAGGAGATACCACGGCAGCGAGTACAGGTTCTTCCCGGCGGCCTTGAACTTCTCGACGCCGGTCTCGAAGTTCTTGCGCAGGTCGTCGAGGCGTGCGCGGCGCGCCGGCTCGGAGACGCCCATCGGCGCGGCCCCCGCGTTGCCGCTGATCGCCTCGGACATCGGCTCGGCCTTGCGCTTCTCGAAGAGCTGGAGGATCTTCTTGTAGAGGAACAGCAGCGCGACGACGAGCACCACGCCGATGATGAGGACGACGAGCGCCGGGCCGGAGAGCCCGAACATCGCCATCGCGCCCACCAGCCCGCCCCCGGCCGCGACGACCATGACGAGGCGGATGGGCGTGGGGAGGTTGGAGAAGCCGCCCATGAGGGAGTTGGGGCTCATCGTGCGCCCTCCGTCGTCGAGGCGTCAGAAGCGAGCGCCCGCGGGGCGACCGAGCCGGAGGTGATGGTGTCGAGTGTTCGGTTCATGCGTGCGCGTTGCTGCAGATAGAGCGTGCCGCTGGCGGCGAAGACGACAATCAACAGGCCCAGCGTGGCGATGCCCACGCCGACCATCGCCCGCCCCGGGGGCTGCACGAGGTCGGCGGTGTTCACTTTTTCGTACGCCTCGGGGCAGATCTTGGCGGTGCGGTCGGCCTCCATGACGCCGCGGAGGCGGGCCGACATCTCGAGCATCTTCTTGCGGAGGAACTCGGGCTGGCCGGTGTACCACCCGGTGAAGCCCAGGCCCGTGCAGGTGTAATACACCCCGAGCCGCTCGGAGGCCGCGTCGGAGGGGTCGCGCAGCGTCTCTTCGAGCAGGTCGAAGAACTTCTCGTCCATCGCCAGCTCGTTGCGCTCGTGGGCGAGCTCCTTCCAGTCTTTGGAGAAGGGCCGCCCGGCCTCCTTGATCATGAAGTCGATGAAGCCGAGGATGGCCAGCTCGACCTTGTTGTACTGCTCGCTCAGGCCCGGCTGGGCCGCGGCCCGCGCCTTCACCTCGCCGATGATCGACTTGATCTCGGCGCGGATCTGGTCGGCGTCCGGGCTCGCGCCCTTGCGCGCGGCACGGTTGAGGCGGCAGATGTACTGAAAAATCGGTTCGGTCAGTTCTAACAGCGTCATAGGTGATCCGGTCGTTGCTTGATCGTCGATCGTCTGGTTTTACCACAGAGACACAGAGAGCACAGAGGACACAGAAAAAACACCAATCACGATTCAAACCTGGAACCGAGCGGTTAACAGCCGCTCGGTCGATTTGAGACGCTTGTTTCTCTGTTCTTCGTGAAACTCTGTGACCTCCGCGTTCTCTGAATGTCTTCCTCTGTGAACTCGGTGTCCTCTGTGCCTCTGTGGTGAAACCCGGCGTCGCCGCTCGGGGGTCGTCCCGTCACTTCGGCACGGGCATGTACAGCTTGATCTTGAAGTCCGACCCCTCCACCCCCGGCCAGCGGATCGCCACTTCCTTCTCCTCCTTGATCCGCCCCCACATCCGCTCGCTCTCGGTCCGGTTCACCCGGAAATAGTGCAGCCCGCCCTCGGCCGGCAACTCCAGCGGCGGGTGCCGCTCCTCCACCATCTTCACGCCGAAGATGTTCCGCGCCACCATCGACCTCGCCATCAGCTTGAACTGGTCCTGGTCCTCGACGAGCTGCGCGACCGCCCGCGGGTCGTCCTTGGTCTTGACGCCGAGGTAGTACTCGTTCGGCAGCGTGAGCTGGTCGTCGGTGAACGTCGCCGTCAGGATCGCCCCGGCCTGCGGGTCGCTCCCCGGCGTGAACTCGAGCACCATGTACGACGGCGCGACCGAGCCGCCCAGCAGCGGGCGGATCTTGCTGTCCAGCTCCTTGAACGCGATCCCCGGCGAGGCGTGGTCATAGTTTGCGCACTCGAACTGGTCCCGATCCGGGTGCAACGCCGCCAGCTCGCCCAGCAGCTCGCGCAAGACAAGATAAATCGTGAACGGCGTCACGCCCGGCGCGGTGTGCAGGTGCGGCAGGACCGCCGAAAACCTGTTGAGCGTGCGCAGGCGGAGCATCTGCTCGAACTGCAGGCCACGCATCGACTCGATCGAGAAGCCGCCGCGGTTAATCTGCACGAGCAGTTCCTTCCGCGTCGCCTCGACCTGGTTGGACAGGTCGCGCACCAGGCCGGCGAGGCGCGACGAGCCGGTGAGCGTCATGCACGGCGGGATGAACTCCGGGTCCGGCTGGGGCTTGCCGACGTTCGCCCCCGTCGCATGCGCAATACGAACAACCGGGATCGTCTCCAGGTCGGTCCGGTCATCGCCCGGCAAGAGCAGCCGCGCGTTGACGCGGCGCACCTGCATCGGCTGGGGGTTCTCGCCGGTGTTCTCGTCAGGGCGGGTGATCTCGGCGATGCGGTACAGCCGCTTGTCGCGCCAGTCTCCCCCGCCCCCGTCCCCCGTGTTATCGAGGGCATTACCCCGGCTCGAATACCAGAGCGGCACACCGAGCTCGACCGTAAACCCCTTGCTGGAGCCCTCGAACTCGCGCTTGATGTCCAGCGGCGGCAGGTCGGCGTCTTCCGGCACGTTCACCTCGACGCCGCTGGGCATGACGGCGCGGAGGCGGTCGAAGCGGACGAGCATGTTCTCGAGCGCGTCGCCGCTGATACGGCTCTCGATCAGCCCGTGGGGATAGGGGAACGTCAGCCGCCGCGCCGACGCGATCGCCTCATGCTGGCACCGCTGCGCCCACTGCAAATGGTGCGGCTGGAGAAACAAGCCCTCGTGCCAATGGACCGGTGTATTCATTGCGCTCGCTTCGTCTCCTCTCCTACTCACCAAATCCTCAAACCATTTTGAACACAGAGATCACCGAGAACACAGAGAAAGACATTGAATGGTTTGTATGCCTTTCTCCGTGATCTCCGCTCCCCTCCCATGCCCCTATGTGCTCCGTGGTTCAATCCCTGTCTTTCCTGCTGCCTGTTCCCTGCTCCCTTTCTTTCTGCGTTGCCATCGGCCAATGGCCTATGGCCATCGGCCTTCCTACCGGATATCCGTCACGATCGCCTCGACGAACTTGACGATCGCCGCGCGGATGTCGCGCTCGATCGCGGCTGGGTCCATCTGCTCGCCCGCCAGCTCCGAGTACTTCTTCCAGTACAGCGCCTCCTGGCTCTGCGTAAACCCGGCCTTGGGCGTCGCCGCCTTGACGGCCTCGGGCCCCACCGTCGCCGCGTGCCTTTGGGCGAACTGCTGCCCGGCCTGGCTGATCGAGGCGACCACCGCCGCCGTCAGCCGGCGCAGGCGTTCGACGTCCTGCTTCACCTGGCCGCGGGGCGTGTCCTGGTCCCCCGCGACGAACCGGGCCATCGTCGCTTTCAGCGGCGAAGGCCTGCGCAGGGTGCTGCCGCTGGCCATCTGTTTCCAGGTGTTCCACACGAGCTGGTCGAGGCTCAGCACGATCTCGGCGGCGGTCGTCGCCAGCTCGAGCGTGCGCGTGGGGTCCATCGCCTGGGTCGCCGGCACCGCCAGCGCCTGCCGCAGCCCCTCGGCCGCCTCCTCGGGCCAGCCGCCCCCCCCTCCCCCTGGCGGGGCGATGCCCGCCTTTTTCAGCGTGCGTGCGATCCCCTGTTTCTGGTCCTCGCTGAGGCCGCCCGCGAGCGCCACCAGCCGTTGGACGAGGAACGACGGGTCTTGGAGTTCCTCGGCGTCCATGACGGACACGGCTTTGGGCGCGGGGGCCTCGCCGTTGTCGGCCGGGCGTGCCGAGATCTCCACGTTCTGGTCCCACGTCGGGAACCGTTCTCCCAAGAGGGCCAGGAACTCGTCCCGCTGGTCGGGGGCGAGTTGCGAGAGCGCCCGCTCGATCTCCTCGGCGAGCTGCTCCTGTCTGGCCTCCGGCGTCTCGTCGGCAAAGTCGAGCTGCACCAGCCTGAGCCGGTTGGCCAGGCCCGCGACACGGGTTGGGAGATCGCCGGGTGTGTTCACTCGTGTCCTCGAACAAGCTGGACCCAAACAGGCCGGACCCAAACAGCCCGGCCCCAAACAGCTCCACGCCGGGGGCATTCCATGCGTCCCGCACGCCCCTGAGGGGCCTCTCTCTGGGGGAGACTTTATCGGTCGCGGGGGTTTCCTGCAAACCGCCGGAGCCGAGAACCCGCGGCACGAACCGCTCGCCGGGGGTTTCCGCTCGTCCCAGGTTTCACAAGCCGCAGAGCCTCACCCGCCGCCCCGGTTTCTCCGGCTCCCCTCATCGACCGGGCTCCGGCTCTTGCCGATGGTGTGGAGGGGCGGTGCGTGCCGGCCCCGAAATCAGCGGGCCGGGTGGATGCGAGCATCACGGCCGGAGGGAGTTTGTTCATGCGTAACCGAGCTGTGCTTGCTTGTGCGTTCCTCGGCCTGGCTTCGCTCCTGGGCGGCTGCTCCGACGGGCAGTTCGTCTTCTTCCCCGCCACGGAGCCCGAAACGGCCGTGCACCCGATCCAGCAGACCTCCGGCGACAGCGCCGGCATGACGGCCTTTGCGCCGCGCTCCGAAGAGCTCCCCGAGAGCACCGCCGCCGAAGCCGCCGCGACCAACACCGTTGATGCGTCGGTGATGCGGTAAGAACAGGCCGCGGGCCAAGGGCCACAGGCCGCGGGCGAACCATTCCCTTCCCCATCCGATTCAACATCACGCGCTCCACCAAGCACGCCGCGACCGCGAACGTGCTTGTCGCGTTTGATGAGACGTGAGCCGCGTTGACTCGTTTGTGCTTGCCCGCGGCCCGCCCCCCGATCCCCGCGGCCTATTGACCGCCCAGCAGGTACCCGCTCTCATCCAGGGCTTCCAGCACCCGCTGCGCAAGCGGCGGCGGCGCGGCGATCGTCCCCGCGGCACTGAAGACCAGCCGGAACCCCACGTCGGCGTACCCGTCGGCGGACGAATCCAGGGCCGCGATCGTCGCGTCGCGCTCCTCCCCCACGCCGGGCGGCGAGAGGGCCGACCGCCCCATCACATGGACCCCCCCCGCACCCCCGCCCGCCCCCTCCCCCGAGAGAGCCGCACGCAACGGCTCGACGCCGCTCGCCGATTCGAGGGCCGCGGCGTTTCCCACGGCGTACTCGGCGACGTTGCCGCTCATCTCGGTGATCGCCCCCGAGGCAGCCGCCGCGCCGGCCGCGCGGAACCAGAGCACGCCGTCGCTTGCCGGATCAGCGGCGGACGAGCCGGCCGGGTCGAACGAGCCGGCGCTGGGCTGCGGGAAGCGGTCGCGGCCGGTCTGCATGATCTGCTCGGCGTACTGCTGCTGCGTCGCCCACGTCTGGTCGCGCACGTTGGCCGCCCCTCCGTCTCCCGTCCCCGCCGCCGCCTGCTTGGCGGCGAGCCATTCTTCGGGCGAGGGGAGGCGGCACCCGGCGAGCTGCGCGACGTACGCCGCGGCCAGCGCCGAGACCCGCTGCATCGGGTGCGCCTCGGTCGTCTCGCCCCCCGCCGCCGCCGAGACCTGCCGCCCGCCGCGTGCGAAGTTGTCGTCCACGCGGATCCCCAGCGCATACAGCGGCACATCGAGCGTCGGATCATCCACATGCGCCAGCCACGACGCCGACTTGACCAAGCGGCCGCGGTCCCACCGCCACACGCACGGCCCGTCGCGGAAATCGTCGTCGCCCGGGCGGTACGACTCCATCAGGATCTGCCCGATCTCGCCCCACCCGCCCCCTCCACCCGACTCGACGATCGCCTGGAACTGGCCGAGGGTGACCTCGCTCACCTGCACGAACATCGCGCCGCCGGGCGCTTCGACGCGGTGGAAGACGAGCGTGTTGTTGCCGCGGGTGTAGCGGACGACCTCGCCGTTCTGGTCGAGCGTGCCCGACCAGCCGCTGCGCCCCGGCCCGTTGTCGGCGGGGACGAAGACCGGCTCGGGCGGGGGTTGCTCGGCCAGCAGCGACGAGATCGACTCGGCGGCTCGCGACGGCGTGTTGCCGCCCTGGGCCGTCACCTCGCCCGGCAGCGCCTTGACAGCCTGCTCGAAGCGCTCGGCCGCCGCGCGGGCCGCGTCGTCGTCGGTCCCCGCGGCTCGTGCCGCGGTGCGCAGACGCTGCACCGCCAGGTTGTACGACTGCCGCGGCGAGAGCTCGGCCTCGCTCACGCCGAAGTCGCCCATCATCGCCAGCGCCGACTCGAGATCGCCCGCGGTGGGCGCGCTGTCGGCGAAGCGCGCCCAGCGTGATTTGCGCGTGGCGGCGAGTTCGTCGAGCAGGGCGCGCTGTCGCGTGCTGTCGTTGACGCCGCCGATCGCGCCGCGCAAGAGGCCGGCGAAGTCGCGCTCGGTCTCCAACTGCTGGACGATGCCGGGCCACGCCGCCCCGCCGAGTTGGCCGAGCTTGCGCCACGCGGCGATCGCGGTCTCCGGCGTCTGCGCGCTGGCCTGCCGCACACGCTGCGTCAGCGCGGCCGGGTCGCTTTGCTGGGCGATCGCGCGCAGGGCCGCGATGCGGTCGTTGATCGAGGCCAGCTTGGCGGCGGTCGCGTCGTCCTTCCACTTGTCCGCGTACGCCGCGAGCGAATCGACACCCGCGACTGCCGCCGGGGCCTGCTCGCTCAGCCCGTACGCCCCGGCCAGCAGCGTCGACGCAGCCGCGGCGTCGTTCGAGAGCGCCTGCAGCCGCGTCAGGTCGGCCTTGTGCGCCTCGGCCGCGGAAGCGAGCGCCGTCTGCAGCACCGCCGGCGTCGGCGTCTGCCGAGCGCCCGCCGCCGCCAGCGCCTCGCTGATCCGCTGCTCTCTCAAGCCCGCGGCTTCGTCCGCGATGATTCGTCCGACGTCTCCTCCCGCGCCGCCGGCGACCTCAAGCCGCGGCATCGCCGCCTCGCCCTCTTTGATCGCCTCCTGCAGCGCGTCGGC
Source organism: uncultured Phycisphaeraceae bacterium (assembly GCA_964652945.1). GTDB lineage: Bacteria > Planctomycetota > Phycisphaerae > Phycisphaerales > UBA1924 > CAZZDW01. Next base: position 10,570 of record CAZZDW010000059.1, on the reverse strand, counting down.
CGCGGCCCGCAACTCGCCGAACTTCTCGGCCGGGTATTGCCCGATCATCGCGTCGCGGCCTGCCTGCCACACGCCGTTGAGGGCCGCCGAGGCCGCGATCTGCTGCGTCGCCTCCAGCTCGCGCTTCACCTCGTCGTGCGACGTCGCCAGCCGCGCACGGCCGGCCGCGAGCATCCCCTGCGCGCGGGTCTCCAGCTGCTTGAGGGAGTCGGCCGCACGGACAAAGCGGTCCCGCACCTGCTGCTCGTAGCGTGTGTTCCACGGCAGTTTCGCAAGTGCCGCGGACTCTTCCTGCAGGCCCGCGAGCTGCTCGCGCATCGCCTGCGGCACGTCGATCGAGAGCGGCTCCTGGGCCATCTCGTCCATCGTCTGCGCGATGCGCGTCAGGGTCTCCTCGGGCGTCCAGCCGCGGCGCGGGTCCGTCGCCGGGTCGAGGCTCGGATACGCGCCGGCCACGACCTTGAAGCGGTTGAAGGTCTCGGCCGTCGGCTCGGCGGTGAGCAGCTCGGCGTACTCGCCGCTCTCGCGCAGCAGCTCGTGGTCGAGCCCCTTCCACTGCTTGTCAAGAAACGCGACCAGCTCGTCGGCCGTCGTGAGGGCGCGTTCCAGGCCGGCCTCGACGCTCGCCAGCGCGTCGCCGCCGCCGCCGCTCCCCCCCGTCCCCGCTTTGCCGCTCGCCCCCGCCGCGGCGGACCATTGCGAGTATTTCGCCAGGATCGGGTCGGGCGTTTCGCCGTCGGCGCTGCCGACGACGGTGAGCTCGTTCATCCGCTGCTGCGCCGTTTCGAGCCGTTGCCACAGCGCGTCGACCTTCGCGACCGAGTCGTTGAGCGAGATCGTCTGCGTGATGAGCGTTGCCGCACGCGGCGAGCCGGGCTCGACGGTGGTGACGGCCCGCTCGACCGCGTCCGCCGCGGCCTCCCAGCCGCGCTGGCGGTACTCGCCGGCGCGGGTCTTGAGCTCGACGAGCATCGCCCAGCCGTTCTCGCCCGTCGAAAAGAGCGCGTTGATCCGCTCGAGCGCCGCCGCGGCCGAGCCGACGCGTTCGATGTACTTGGTCCGCTTCACGTCGTCGGGCGTCGAGCGTTCGAGGCGGACCAGCTCCGGGCTCACGCCCGCGGCCTCGGCGATGCGGCGCGGGTCCCCCTCGTTCACCTGCGACAACAGCTGCGGCAGCTCGCCGAGCCCGGCCTTCTGCCACGCCTGCTGCACCGGGGCTTTTCGCGACTCGGCGACGAGCGGGTCGAGCCACTGGCGGTAGGCCGTGCAGAGCGCCGACCACTGCGTCTGCTGCTGTTCGCCCCACGCGGCGAGGTCGAGATCGCCCCCGCCGCCGATGTCCGGCTGCTCGTTGCCGCCGCCACCGTTCTCGCCGTTGCCGTTGACCGCGCTCGACGGCTTGAGCGCCAGGTACCCGCCGAGCCCGCCGCCGAGCAGCACGATCGCCGCCGCCGCCGCGACCGCGATCTTCTTGCCGCCTGCCGCGCCCCCGCCCTTGGCGGCGTCGATCGCGCCGATCTCGCCGAGGATCTGCTCGGGCGTCGGCCGCTCGGCCCCCGTGCTCGGATCGAGCAGCTTGTTGGTCAGCGCCAGCCACAGCCGGCCCTTGTTTCCGAGCGCCTGCCACTCACGCCCCTCGGGCACCGGCCACACGCGCTCGTTGACCGCGCGGTGCGCGATGAGCAGGTGGATCAGCTCGGCGACCGACCGCGCGTCGCGCTCGCGGTCCCGCGCGGCGTCCACACGGCCCGGCGGCAGCGGGTCGATCAGCACCACGCGCGTGCTCTCGAGCTTCTGCCGATCGTGGATGAGCACGCGGGCCGCGCTGAGCTGCCCGTGCGGCCGGCCGCAGGCCCGCTCGATCTCGACCAGCCCCGCAACGGCCTGGCGCACGATGCTCGACACCGCCGCCGCCGAGAGCGCCTGCTGCGTCGCCGCCAGCCGATCGGCCGAGACGTCGAAGAACTCCGTCACGCAATACGCGCCCCCCCCTCCTCCTTCCCCTGTGTCATCTTCATCGCCGCCGGCGAAGAAACGCCCCTGCTCGAAGACCCTCGCCCAGTGCCCCCCCCCTCCCCCGCCTCCCGCTTCGGCCGCTCGCTGCTGGTCGGCGGCCTGCGTCAGAAACTCCTCGGCGATCGCCTCCCACTCCTTGGGCGGGATGACGCCGAAGGGGTCCTCGCGCGTGCGGATCGTGTACCCCCCCTCCCCCACACCCTCGCCGGCGCGGCGCGCGCGGTACACCACGCCGCGTCCGCTGCGCGAGAGCTCGCCGGTGATCTCGTACCCGCCGATCCGTTGCATCCTCGGCCTATATCAAAGCCCCCTCCCCAGGCGATGGGGAGGGGGAGGATATTCAACGCAGACGCTCGCACGCAAAGACCCGTCGAGCTGATGGTCTCTCAAACCCGGAACCCGAGCCCCGGAACCCGGAACCCGATTCCGCTTACTTCTTTGCCTCAAGCGGCTTGGGAGGCGTCTCCACCTGCAGGGTCGCCCGCTGCACCATCACGCGGATCTTCTGGTCGCTCTCCCACCGGTCGGTCGTCAAGGGCAGGATCTTCCGCCGCGTATCGGCCTCGCCCGGCATGTCGGCGTGCCCGCCCGGCAGGTTGGCCAGGATCATCAGGTACTGCCGCTTCTGCTTGGTCCAGGTGTCCCAGATCGGGTCGTTCTTGCTGAGCGTGAACGGCCCGGTGTTGCCGGGGCCGAAGGTGAACGACTTGGCGTAGGCGCTCGCGTCGGCCCGCGTCGCGTCGCCCGGCTTCCAGTAGTCGGTCACCGACTTGCTGCTCCACTGCGCCAGCTCCGGATCGGAGACGGCGACCAGGTCGACCGTCACGTTGGGCGGCCCGCCGGGCTGGTTGACCAGCGCCTGATCCATCGAGAGGACCACGTCGTAGCGGCCCATGCCCGCCGAGCCGCAGCCGCCGAGGAAGATGCCGATCACCGCCGCCATCATCACCACTACCGCCGTCTTGACGCTCATCGATCGCTCCTTCTTTATGTGTGTATTCTGCGAATGTCGAAGAATGAAGACCTGCACAAAACGCCTATCTTTGAGGCCCAGGGACATGTCCCTGGGCTTTGATGCATCGCCTATCCACGCGCCCCGACCGCCGCTTTCTCACCACCCTTGACGCCTGTCATGTACTTGCGGATCACCGCGTAGACCTCGCGGTTGTAGTTCCAGTCGATGACGATCAGGCTGCGCGTCTTGCGGAGCAGCGTCTCCGTGTCGCTCGTCGCGCGGTCGAAGACCAGGTGCAGCCCGCCCTGGCGCGCATCGCCCAGGTCGCGGCAGGCGGCGCCCCCTTCCCCCCCTCCGCCGCCCGTCCCCACGACCGACGCGGGGATCATGCGGATAAGCATCGCCAGGACCGACGCCCACAGCGCCGCCGGCACCACGTTGAGCGCCTCGCCCGGCGCCATCGGCTCGATCACCAGCCGCTGCGGGCCGAGCGCGTCGAGCCACCGCTCGTCCACGCCCAGCACGGCCTCGATCCGCTCTTCCAGCGACGCCCCCTCGCCCATCGCGCCGACGTGCCGCGCCAGGCTCAGCAGCTCGTCGAGCGCGACCGCCAGCGTGTTCTGCGGATTCACCAGCAGCGTGCGCACGCCGAGGACCGCCAGCGAATACAGATCGCACGGCGTCGAGAGCAGCGGGATCACCTCGAGCGGCACCTCGGGGATCGGCACGCCCTCGGCGGCCGCCAGGTTCTTCCGCGCCTCCTCCGCCAGTTTCTGCGGCAAGCTCCTGAACCGGAACTCCCCCCCCATCCCCCCCGCCGCACTTCCCAGCACCGACTGGCTCTCCAGCCGGCCGAACAGGTCGCAGCGCCCGGAGGCGAGGTTCAGCCGCAGCCAGACGAGGTCGTTGGGCCCGACGCGGAGCTTCTCGTCGGTCGCCAGCGTGGCCTCGAGAATGACCTCCTCGTCCTTCTGCGTGAGGAGCTGGCGGATGCGCAGGCTCCCCTTGCCGCGCACACTTCCACCACTGCCGGCAGATTCCGGCCGATAGATCGAGCTCCCCGGCGTGGCGGGAACGTAGTACACCGCCTCGCTGGTCTGGATCGGGAGGGCGACCGCGTCGCCGGCGTCGGCGAGCGTGACCCGCGTCGTCCACAGATGCGGCAGGCCGGGCGCGGGCTCGCTGAGCCGCACCTGCAGGCTCTCGGGGCGCAGGTTGAGCAGAGGCCGCTGGGTCTCCTGGGCGAAGCTGCGCACGCCGGCGAGCACGTCGGCAACGGCACGCAGCTTGAGATGCAGGCTCTCGATCAGCCGGCCGAACTTGCCCTGCTGGCCCAGGAACAAGCCGCCCTCTTGTACGCTGCCCGCGCCCGCCGCCCCCCCGCCCGACCAGATGCCGCTGGTCGGCTTCTTCGGTGCGGCGTCGAGGTTCACGTTCGACGCGCCGTGCCACACGCCGACGACGGGGCCGCCCCCGAGCATGTCGGCGTAGTTCTCGTACCGCACGGGACTAAACGCCCGGACCATCATCAGCCCGCCGCCGGGGTTGAAGGGCAGGCCGTCGACCTTCAGCGTCGTCGTCTTGCCGTTCGTGGGGGCGTCCTTCGTCACCGGCACAAACGCCGTCGCGTCGCCGGCTTCGGGGACGTAGAGATAGCGGTGCAGGCTCGACCCATACGCCGGCAGCCCGGCCTTGAGCAGCAGCGCATCGTCGCGGCAGAGCATCCACCGCTTGCCCGTCTCCTGGTCCACCGGATGAACAGATGTCCCCTTGGCCGGGTCGATCCACGTCGGCCCGCCGCCTACACCGGCGTGCCCGAGCGTTTTGCCCGCGCGTTCGCCGCCCGTCTTGATGACCAGCGGCCGTTCGATCCGGTCGAGCGCCCGCACCTGCGCGTCCCAGCGCTGATCGAGGGCCTTGTTGGTCAGCGCCTCGCGAGCCGCCGGCACGCCGCCGGCGACGCCCTCGGGGGACTGCACCCACAGCTCGATCCACTGATGCACGCGTCCCGCGCCCGTGCCGTCGCCCTGGTCGACGACCGCGCCGAGGTAGACCTTGGCGTCGAGGTGGTCGCGCAGCACGACCAGCCGCCCCGCGACCGGGTCGGCCTGCTGCTTGACCAGCACGCAGACTCGCAGCGCGGCGGCCTCTTCGGCCTTCGAGATCGGGACGGCCGAATACCCCTCGGGGAGCAGGCCGGGTGTGTAGTTCAACTCGGTCGCCGGCATTCGGTCCTCGTGATCGGCCCACACCCCATCCCTGCATACCCCACCAGTCTAAAGCCAAAGACCCGCCCGAAGCAAACAGCCATTCCTTCGCGTCGCGTGAAAACACCGAGGGGCTCAGCCCCTCGGCTTTATTCATGCCATCCCATCGTCATCCGCGCCCGCACGTTCCGGGTGAGCGCTTCCCAATCGAGCGCCGGGCCGGGGTCGACCTTGTTGGTCTGGATGTGGTAGTGCCCGAGGATTCCCCGAAACGCCGCGAGCCGCGCCGGATCGAGCGTCCGCGGCTCCACACGGCCGTGCGCATCTTGGGGATAGTTCGGCGTGATCCGCGGCAGCGCCCGGCACAATGCCGCACAGAGCGCTGCCAATGCCTCCTCCTGCGCCGGCGTGTACCGCGGCATCTCGACCAGCCGCCCGTTGATGACGCCCCTGCTTCCCCCTTTTCCTGTGCCCGGTGCGCCGGCCGCCGACGTATTCACGTCGTGCGCACCGATGTTGGCGATCTCGATCCCGACGCTCCGGTCGTTGCTGGTGGTCGCGTGCCACGCGCGCTCGCGGACGTCCATCGTCTGGTAGATCGTGCCGTCCGTGTCGATCAGGAAGTGCGCCGACAAGCCGCGTTTATCCAGGATCGCGAAGCACCCCCGCGAACTTCCCACGGCGTCATAATGCAGCACGATCTGGTCCACCCGCTCGCGCAGCCTCCGCGGCGTCCAGTCCTCGCGACCCAGCCGCCCCAGCAGCGGGTCTTTCTCGAACCGCACGCCGAAGTGCCGCCGCCCCGCCCCCCCCTCATACGCGTCCAGCCCGGCCGGATCGAACCAGAGCACGACCTTCGCCCCGCCCGTATGCACGAACTCACCGCTGACGACGATCTCGTCGTGCGTGCGCACCGCGGGCTCAACCGGGTAATCCAGCCGCGTGCGGCTCTGCCCGGCGCAGCCTCCCCACGGCAGCACCATCATCAACATCGTCAAAACCACGCACACGCGCCGCATCGCCGCAGTGTACAGGCTGGCTTCGTTCCGTGAAGCCGAGGGACGTGTCCCTCGGCTTCTTCACACCTGCGTCCCGATCGCTCAAGACCGGCGGCACAGGCGCCCCCCCAACGCCTGTGCCACGAAAAAAACGATATCATCCCGGCATGGATCTCAAGCCCATCGGCTCAACCAAGGGGAGCGGCGGCGGGAAGGCGGCGGGCCCGGAGGCCACGCCGCAGGTTCCCGTGATTTATGAGCCGCTGTGCGCGGTCTTCCGGCGGAAGCTCAAGTCGGTGGGGCTCAAGTACACGCCGGAGCGGGCGCAGATCCTCGACGCGATCATCCGCCGCGAGGACGTCTTCCAGGCCGACGAGCTGCTGGACTCGATGAAGACCAGCGGCTTCCGCGTCTCCAAGGCGACGATCTACCGGACGATCAAGCTCCTCGACGAGGCCGGCATCATCCAGCAGGTGCTCTTCGACTCCGACCAGGCGCACTACCTGCTCGCCTACGGGCAGCGGTCGACGGCCGTCTTGGTCCGCTCCGACACGGGCAAGGTCGAGCCGATCGACGTGCCGGGCCTGGCCGACCTGCGCGACCGCCTCTGCGCCGAGCGCGGCCTAGCCGCCGAAGGGCACCGCCTGGTCATCTACGCCCGGGGTTAGCCCTGCGCCTTGATCCCTACGAGCCGCGAGCCTCGTAGAAGAGCGCCAAGTTTGATGCAGAGCGGCCGCCTCACGCCAGCTCGGCGCTCTGCGAGATGTCCTCGGCGGCCCACGGCGTGCCCGGCTCCCAGTAGAACCGCCACGCGTGCCCGCTGGTGTCGGCCCCGACGACCGAGACGCCGTTGGTCCCCACGATGCTGGCGATGCTCAAGGGCCCGGTGAGCGTCGGCGCGCCGCTGATGATCGACGTCAGCGAGACGCGGTTGACCGTGCCGTCGGTCTTGAACCAGAAGAAGATCACCTCGCCCGAGTCGTTGAGCGCGACGATGTGGTTCATCCCGAAGCGGTTGGCGAACGAGGACATGCTCCCGGCGACGATCGACCCGGTGCCGTAGAGCTCGCTGTAGTTGTCGGCGTGCCAGCCGCGGTCGCGGGTGTAGGTCAGCACCCACAGGTCGCCGGCCGCGTCGCTCGTCGAGACGATCACGTCGCGGCGGCGCTGGTGGACGGCCGGGTTGATCTCGAGGGCCGGCGCGTCGGTCAGCTCGGTCAGGTCGGCGGTGCGCCACCCGCGCCCGGAGCGGTACTCGCGCCAGAACGTGTGGATGTGCCCCTCGGCGTCGACGCCGAAGACCTGGAGGGTCTTGTCGGGCGTCATCGTGCCGCTGAGCGAGCCGACGATGTTGGGCATTTCGAAGCCGTTGGGGTTGAGGTGACCGTCGAAGATGTTGGTGAAGGCCCAGAGCGGCTCGCCGGTGGACGAATCGACCTTGGTCTCGCGGTAGTGCAGCAGCGAGCCGTCGGCCGCCAGGCCCACGATCTGCCCGCGCCCGTCGCGGTCGAAGAAGAGCGTGATGTTGCTGGTGATCGCCTCGCCGATGTCCTTCTCGGCGGTGACGTTGCGGAACGACCAGTTCCCCTCGGGGTCGCGGGTAAAGAGCAAGAGCCCCTCGTCCGACGCCGCGGCGGCGAAGACGCGCCCGGAGTCGCCCACCTGCTCCCACGTCACCACGCTGGACTCGACGTCCGTGCCGCCGGCGATCTCCAGGAGATCCACGCTCTCCCACTCGTGCTCGGCGTTCTGGAAGACGAACATGGGCCGCCCGCTGCCGTTGCGGTAGGAGACGGCGAGCAAGCCCCCGGCCGTGCCGCCCACGACGCGGGCGTCCTCTTCGACGAGCACCTTCTCCAGCTCGGCCGAGACGTCGGCGTCGATGCTGACGGTGTACCCGCCGCTGGTGGGCGCGACCGCCGCCGAGACGAGCAGGTAGTAGGTCTGCCCGCTGACGAGCGTGGCGGTGAGCTTGGAGCCCAGCCCGCCGCTGCCGGCGTCGACGCCCGTGCCGATGAGCGTGCCCACCGAGTTGTAGAGGCGGAGCTGCGCGTCGAGCACCCCGCCGCTGATCACGCGGAGCGAGGTCTGCGTGCTGCTGCCGGCGACGAAGGTGAACAGGTCGGTGTCGTCGGTCGTCTCCAGCTCGCCGGTGATCGAGCCGTCGCCGGCCCCGTTGAGCGTGATCGGCGTGGCGCTGCCGAACTCGCCCTCGTCCGCGGCGTCGTCGCCGCCGCCCGGCGTGTAGTCGGCGTTGATGTTCACGATGTACGAGCCGCGGCTGGCGGCGCTCGTCGACGACACCAGCACGTAGTACACCTGGCCCTGCGTCAGCGAGAGCGCCAGGCTCGAATCCGTCCCGTCCCCGGCGTTGGTGCCCGTGCCGATCAGCGTGCCCACCGAGTTGTACACGCGCACCAGCGCGTCGAGGCTGCCGTTACTCGTGACGTAGAACGACGTCGTCGCCGTCACGCCCGCGGTGAAGGTGAACAGGTCGGTGTCGGCGCTCAGCTCCAGCGTGCCCGAGGCCGAGCCGTCGCCGATCGCGTTGATCGAGATCGGCTGGGCGCTGCCCAGCTCGCCGGCGTCGGCGTAGTCGTCCGGGGCGGTGTACTGCGCGTCGATCGTGATGGCGTACTCGCCGATCGACGAGGCGCCGTCCGACTCGACCTGCAGGTAATACTTCTGCCCCGCGATGAGCGAGAGGGTGATGAGCGAGTCTTTGTTGCCGGTGCCGGTGTTGGACCCGCTGGCCAGCAGGAAGCCGGACGAGTTGAACAGCCGGACCTTGGCGTCGAGGCTCCCGCCGCTGGCAGCGCGGATGAGCGTCGTGGCGCTCGCCTGCGCGGTGAAGGCGAACAGGTCGGTGTCGGGCGTGGTCTCGATCTCGCCGGCCCACACGCCGTCGCCCTCTTCGCTGATCTCGATCGTGTGCGCGTTGGCGGTGTCGCCCGCGTCGGCGTAGTCGTCGGGCAGGTCGGGCACAAGCAACTGGTCGACCGTCGTGTCGACCTTGACGTTCTTGGTCGTGAGCGAGACGTTCACGCTCCGCGTGAACATGTTGGAGAGCCGCGTGAACGTCACCACGTAGTTGCCGGCGTTCTCCAGCGGGATCTGGTAGTTGCCCGCGGCATCCGTCGTGTACGTGCCGATCACGGTGTTCGGCGCAGACGCCAGCGCCACGTCGACGCGCACCCCGCTGAGCCCCTCGCCGACCGTGTAGAAATCGTCGTCGAGCACGCCGTCGGTGTACACCACGCCGAGGACGAACAGGTCCGGGTCCGAGCCCTGGTAGCCGAACTCCTCGCTGATGTAATCGTCGTACTCGACGCCGCTTCCGTGGTAGAAGCCCGGCCCGAACTCGTCGTAGTGGAACGAGGCGTCGAAGTTGGAGTGGAGGCTCAGCACGTTCTTGCGGTGCCCGACCGAGCGCAGCCACGCCTCGTGCACCTCGTCGATGTCGTCGTACCCCGCGGCGATGTTCTCGCCCACCGTGCCGGCGTACCCCCGGTCCTGCGCACGGGCCGTCGGGTTCTTCCCGTCGGGGTTGATGTGGTCGAAGAAGTTGCGCGTCAGCATGTCCTGGCTGTGCAGCCGGGCGGCCTCGGTCAGCGCCTGGTTGAGCGCGAGCGGCTCCTGCGGCACGAGCCGCGCAAGCTCGCCGCTGGTCAGCCCGTCGGTCAGGTCCAGCCACTCGCTCTCGGGCAGCCCCGCATTGATCCGCGCCTGCTCGGCGGCCGGGTTGGCCCGCGCGCGGTTCACCAGCTCCAGCAGGTACACCTCCTGGGCCGTCCACGCAAAGCTCGACAAGAGCGCCCGCTGCTCGAGCTGCTCGACGCCGTTGCCCCACTCCACCGGGCTGCGCGCGCAATCGCCCCGCGCAGGCGGCGGGCCGCCCCGCTCCTCCGCGGCCTTCCCCGCCCGGCCCGCGAGCCTGTTGGTCCGAGAAAAACGGCCGCCCCGCTCCGCACAAAGATCAAACATAACAACTCCTTCGATGGATCACGTCTTGCTGCTTTCCATCGACGGGATAACGGGGCGAGATTCCCGCGCCATCATCATGAAACCATCTCAATATTGCCCAGGCCTCGCAGACGGAACGCCGCGGCGGCCACGTGAGAACACCACCGAAAATCGCGGCCTTCACGCCTTAATGTTGGACTTTTTGCCGGGTCCGGCTTATCTTAGATCGGACTAAGAGGGAGCCGCCGCGAGCCACGGGTGCGCTCGCGCTCCCAGGAGAGAGAACCCTTATTACGTCATCACGCCGGCTCGCTGCCCCGACGCAGCGCGGCTGTCCCCGGGGGGGGGGGGGGGGCGGCCCCCCCCCCCCCCCCCGCCCCCCCCGCCCCCCCCCCCGCCCCCCCCCCCCCCCCCCCCCCCCCCCCCCCCCC
>CAZZDW010000058.1:0-22073 GCA_964652945.1 uncultured Phycisphaeraceae bacterium | reverse complement strand
TGCTGCGCTCGCCGGTGACGCTGTGCGACGCGCCCAACAACGCCGGGGGCGCGTGGGACGCCGCGTCGATCTACTTCATCCCCGACATCCAGCGCGGCCTGGTCAAGATCGCCCCCACCGGCGGCGCAACCTCCACCGTCGCGCGGCCTGACCCTCTCGCCGGGCAGCGGGCGATGCTCTACCCGCACCTGATGCCGGGCCCCTTGGGAGGGGGGGGGAAGTATGCGCTGGTCACGCTCGTCGCCGGGCCGACGTTTGATGATGCGCAGGTCGCCGCGGTGAACCTCACGACCGGCAAGGTCTCGACGGTGCTGCACGGCGGCACGTGCGGCCGGGCGGTGGGCGAGGGCAGCGGCGGCGTATTGGTGTATGCCGCCGGCGGCACGCTCTACGCCGCACCGTTCGACGCCGAGAAGCTCGCGATCCACGGCAACCCGTCGCCGGTGCTCGACCGCGTGCTCACCAACGCCCTCGGGGCCGCGGCCCAGTTCGCCCTCGGCGAGAGCGGCACGCTGGTCTACGCGATGGGCGACGTCTTCTCGCCGGCGACAACGCTGATGCACGTGCCGCGGGGCGGCGCGACCGAGCCCGAGCCGCTCTTGCGGGATAAACGGGCGTTCCTCGCTCCGGCCTTCTCGCCCGACGGCCTGTCGCTGGCGGTGCAGATCCAGGGCGTGACCGACAGCCTGTGGGTCTACGACCTGTCGCGGCAGACGCCGACGCCCGTCGTCGTCGAGGGGGACATCTGCGCCCCGGTCTGGTCGCCCGACGGCAAACGCATCGCCTTCCGCCAGAACCTCGACGGCAAGGAGGCGATCTGCTGGACGAGCCCCGACGGCTCGCAGCCGGTGGAGAAGCTGTTCGAGTCGGACTTGGCGCCGACGCCGTGCTCGTTCTCGCCCGACGGCAAGACGCTGGCGTTCACCCAGGCCCACCCGCACACGGGGACGGACATCTGGGCGCTGAACGTGGAGACGAAGCAGGCCAGGCCGCTGGTGCAGTCGCCGTTCAACTCGTGGGGGGCGCGGTTCAGCCCGGCGGGGGGCGGGCCGTTCCTGGCGTACGTCTCCGACCAGACGGGGCGGCCGGAGGTGTACGTGCAGGCGGCGACGGGGCCGGGGCAGCGCTGGCCGATCTCGGCCGACGGCGGCGCCGCCCCCGTGTGGGCGCCCGGCGGCGGGGAGCTCTTCTTCCGCGCGGGCAAATACCTCACCGCCGTGCGCATCGCGGTCCACCCGTCGTTCATGGTCGGCCGTCCGCGGCCGGTCTTCGAGGGGCAGTACGCCGAGGCGAGCCTCACCACGCCCAACTACGACGTCCACCCCGTCGGCGGCGACTTCGTCACCGTCCGCCCCGAATCGGCCCAGCAGCACGTCACCGACTTCCACGTCGTCCTCAACTGGCCCGAAGAACTCAAGAAACGCTCGGTCATGCTCTCGGGGTTGAATCTCACGGGGCAGTAGCACGGGTTTGGGTGGGGCGGGCGTCCCGCCCGCCCATCGGTCGCCTTTACACGACCGGTATGGCGGCGAGACGCTGCTTTGTCGAAATGATGAGCCGGTATCCAAGGTTTCGGGGCTGTTTGCACGTGGCACAGGCGTCCCGCCTGTGCCACGTGGCTCCAGCGTTCTTGCACAGGCGAGACGCCTGTGCCACAGACGATCCGAGATCTTCAATGTACCCCTGTCGGGGGTGTTTTCTACCCAGCGGCGGGACGCCCGCCCCACCAAGCAAGCGCTCAAGTCATCATCCTCATACGATTGTGCATGACGCCGACCGGCGACCACGCCGAGCCATCCCTCGTCCGCAAGGCCCCCGCCAAACGCGGCGGCTCGTTCTTCGACCGCTCGTCGCTCACCGGCTACCCCGAGTCGGTGCAGAAGCTCATCGAGGAGTTCACCCGCTTGCCCGGCATCGGCCGCCGGTCGGCCGAGCGGCTGGTCTTCCACGTCCTGAAAAGCTCACCGGGTGAGGCCGAGTCGCTCGCCGCGGCGATCCGCGAAGTGAAGGCCAAGGTCGGGCACTGCCGCGTGTGCTACAACCTGCTCGACCGGACGCAGTCCCGAAACGGCGAGGACGGCCCGGCCCTCTGCTCGATCTGCGCCGACGCCGGGGGGGGCGGGGGCGTGGGAGGCGGCGGGGGCCGCAAACACGGCACCGTCATGGTCGTCGAGCAGCCCAAGGACCTGATCTCGCTCGAGCAGACGGGGATGTACAAGGGCGGCTACCACGTGCTCATGGGGCGGATCAGCCCGCTCGAGGGCGTCGGCCCGGGCGATCTAACGGTGGACGAGCTGCTGGGGCGGGTGCGCGACGCGACGAAGAATGCGCAGGGCGTGCCGGTGGAGGAGGTGATCCTGGCGCTCAACCCGACGCTGGAGAGCGACGGGACGGCGCTGTACCTGGCCGAGGAGCTCGGCAAGGCCCGGCGGAAAAAATCGGAGGCCCCGGTACGGGTTACGCGCTTGGCGCGGGGCGTGCCGACGGGCCTGCAACTGGAGTACGCCAACAAGGCCGTCTTGGCCGACGCGATCGAGGGGCGGCGACCGATGAGCTGAGTCGGATGGCCAGATGGCACATGAGCACAGGGCCAAAGACGAGCGCGCATGGGGGGCTCCTCTGCGTTCTCCGCGTTCGTCCGCTCCTCCGCGTTCTCGGAGCTGTGTTCAGGAAAAGGGTTTCGGCTACCGTATGAGCCAAGGAGTGTTCTTCGCTGATGAGGTTTGAAGCGGCACAGCACATGAAGATGGGCCAGCAGATGAAGCTGGCCCCGCGGATGATCCAGTCGATGGAGATCCTGCAGATGCCGCTGGCCGCGCTGGAGGAGCGGATCTCGCAGGAGCTGGAGTCGAACGCGACGCTGGAGCTGGTCGAGCCCAGCGGCGACGGGTCGGCCGAGGCCGAAGGCCGCGAGCGGTTCGACGGGGCCGACGCTCGCGCCAACGACCGCACGCCCGAGGCCGACGCGGGCGGGGACAGCGGCGGCGACGACTTCGCCCGTCTCGACGCCTTTGAGAGCGACGTGCCCGAAGCCGCGGAGTATGAGTCGGCGGTGGGCGTGGACCACGACCGAGCCGCCGAGCGCATGCGCGAGCTGATCGAGCGCGACCGGGCCGGGACGTCGGGGCGCGGCCGACTCGACGGCGAGGGGGACGCCAAGAGCGAGGCGATGGCCAACACCGCGGCACGCTCGGCCTCGCTCAGCGAGCAGCTCCGCGAGCAGTGGGGCCTGGTCGAGGTCGACGAGCCGATCCGCACGCTGGGGCAGGCGATCATCGAGTACATCGAGGACGACGGCTACCTGCGCACGCCGCTGGAGACGATCGCGGATCGGTTGCCCGCCGCACGGGTGTTGAGCAATGGTGAGGCCGGCGCTTCCGTGAACAAGCCCGACCCATCACAGATGGAGCGGGCCCTGACGGCCGTGCAGCTCCTGCTCGACCCGCCCGGCGTCGGGGCGCGCGACGTCAAGGAGTGCCTGCTCCTCCAGGTCGAGGCGATGTCGGGCGACCCTACATGGGGCACGCCTGTGGAACGGCAGCGGCTGCCGATCGTCAAACGCCTCATCGAGGATCACCTCGACGACCTAGCGCAGAACCGCCTGCCCAAGATCGCCGAGAAGACGGGGCTCTCGCTCGACGAGGTCAAGGCCGCGATGGAGCAGATGCGGCACCTCTCACTCGCCCCGGCCCGCGCGCTCGTCGAAGAGCAGACCGGCGTGATCGTGCCCGACGCCGTCGTCGAGTACGACGCCGACCAGGACCGCTACATCGCCTACCTCAACGACTGGCGGCTGCCCAACCTCCGCGTCAACCAGGAATACGCGCGCCTCGCCAAAGACAAACAGGCCCCGCAGCAGACGCGTGAGTTCATCAAGAAGAACCTCAGCAACGCCGAGTGGCTCATCGACGCCGTGCAGCAACGGCAGCGGACGCTGCTGCGCGTGCTGAATGCCGTCGTCGAGGCGCAGCGCGACTACTTCGACTACGGCCCACAGTCGCTCAAGCCCCTGCCGATGACGCAGGTCGCCGAGCGCCTCGGCGTGCACGTGGCGACGGTGAGCCGGGCGGTGGCGGACAAGTATGTGATGACGCCACGCGGCGTGGTGCCGCTGCGGGGCTTCTTCTCGGGCGGCACGCAGACCGACACCGGCGAGGACATGTCGTGGGACGCCGTCAAGGCGGCGCTCAAGGAGGTCATCGACGCCGAGGACAAGGCCAAACCGCTCAGCGACGACGCGCTCGCCGAGGCGCTCAAAGCCCGCGGCATCGAGATCGCCCGACGAACCGTCGCCAAATACCGGGATCAGTTGAATATCCCTTCGGCGAGACTGCGCAAGCAGTTCTGATGACTTTGGTGGCACCGGCCGGGGGGGGCCAGACCGGTGCGTGGGCGTACCTCTTGTGCAAAAAAACAAGACGCCCACTCGTGCGGGCGTCTTGAAGAAACCAGATTGAATATCGAATTATCGCTTGGAGAACTGGAAGCGACGGCGGGCGCCGGCCTGGCCGTACTTCTTCCGCTCGACCTCACGCGCGTCGCGGGTGAGGAAGCCGTTGTTGCGGAGGGTGTCTTCCATCGCCGGGTCGAAGCCGACGAGCGCACGGCTGATCCCCAGCCGGACGGCCTGGGCCTGGCCCATGAACCCGCCGCCCTGGGCGCGGACGACGACGTCCATGCGCGAGAGGGTGTCGGTGGCCTTCAGCGGGGCGTAGCAGTCGTTGCGGTCGCGCTCCTCGGTGAAGTATTCCTCGATGGTCTTGAACGTGTCGGCCCCGGTCTGCACGCGGACGGTCGGCGAAGAGCCGCCCTGCACCGGGCGCAGCCGCACGCGGGCGACGGCGCGCTTCCGGCGGCCGGTGCCCCACCACCAGCCGCCCTTGGGCTCCTTCGGGGCCTTGGGGATGCGGGTCGGGGGGGCCTGCTTGGGCTCGTCGGCCGGGTTCACGCTGGAAATGCCGGGGAGGTTGATCTGGCTCATATGTGTTCTCGTGATGCTGGAGCGGCTGGAATCGCTGGTTATGCGGAGGTCGAGAGGGTTTCCGTACAGTGGCAAAGTGGCAGAGTGACAGAGTGGCAAAGTGCAATGCATCGTGCCGGCAAAGCCGATTTCCGAGTGAGTGTCATGTGTTCGTTCATTTCTTCTCTTTGCCACTCGACCACTTTGCCACTCTGCCACTTCCGAAGTCAGACGACCATCGGCACCGGGTTCTGCGCCTGGTGCGGGTGCTCGCTTGCCGGGTAGACCTTCAGCTTGGAGAGCATGTGCCGTCCGATGCGGTTCTTCGGGAGCATGCGGCGGACGGCGTCCTCGACGAGCAGCTCGGGGCGGCGGTCGCGGACGCTGCCGTAGGTCTCCAGTTTGAGGCCGCCGGTGTGCCGGGTGTAGCGCTGCTTGATCTTCTGCTCACCCTTGCTGCCCGAGAGGCCGACCTGCCCGGCGTTGATGACGACGACGAAGTCGCCGCAGTCGACGTGGGGGGTGTATTCGGGGCGGTGCTTGCCCATGAGGACCTGCGCCACGTCGGCCGCGAGGCGGCCGAGGGCGACGTCCTTGGCGTCAACGAGCCGCCACGCCTTGGGCGGGACCGTCTGGGGAGTCGCAAGATACGTCTGGCGTCGCATGTCGATACCTCGTGTCGGATAGACCTTGAGCCCCGCGCCCGATTCCGCTGGGAATGAGGGGAGGGGGGGGTGGGGGAAGCGCCGCCTACCGGGCGGGGCGGGCCGGACGAGCCTGTTGGGTGGCACGGCCGGCATGATTGTGGGAACGGGAAAAGGCCGAGGAGCATAGGCCCCACCCCCGGCCGGAACAAGGGCGGTGTATGGTGATCGAAGCACGTCGACGGCAAGATCGATCTTGGTGGCCCCGGTCTCCAGACCGGGGCGCGGGCTTCCCTGTTCACGTATACCCACGCACCGATCTGGAGATCGGTGCCACCAAAGACACCGTGCGTCCGCGATCGAGCGGGTTACCGGGCCTGGGTGTCGCGTTTTGGCAACATCGACCCCCGGCGCGCGTGGAGTTCCGACGGCAACGCGACGATCCAATGGGTGATGCCCCCGCCGCCTCCACCACCCCCACCCCCTTCGTCCAATCCGCCGCCTTCGCCTCATAACCCGCATGAGCCGGAGGGGACGGACCACGGCCGCCGCACGCCCACGCCCAAGCGCCCCCCCTCGCCGCGGCAGTCCTCCAAGCCCCCGGCCGCCAAGCCCGTGCTCAAGCAGACGGTGCTCCGACCCGCGGCGTACACGCCCGACCCGGTCGACGCGGCCTTCATCGCCGGACGGCTCACCACGCTCACCCACGAGCTGGCCAACCTCGTCGACGGCTCGATGCGCACGCTCAGCCTCGCCCAGCGCGCCATCGACGACCACCAGGGCCGCGGCGACGGGCTCACGCCCGAGGCCATCTCCGAACGACTCCGCGTCGTCCGCGGGGCGCTCGAGCACATGGCCGAGCTGCTCAAGGCGTCGATGTCCAAGTTCGGCGCGCTCGACGCGACCGCGCCGTGGACGACCGGCCCCGGCCCGCTGAGCCCCGCCGACGAGGAACGGCGGCGGTGGATGACCCTCGGCGAATCGGCGCGCCACGCCGTCGCGGTGATGAAGCCGCTCGCCGACGAAAAGAAGATCGAGCTGCGCACCAGCATCGCCCCCGAGGCCGAGCGCATGTGGGCCGGGGGCAGCGCCGGCTCGAGCCTCGGGCAAGGCGGCGAGAGCGCCGGCGGCATGGGGGGCGGGGTGCACGCCGTCGTCGTCAACGCGATCCGCAACGCGATCGAGTCGATCGACCGCGTGCCGGATCATCAGGACGGGCGGATCGAGATCGCCGCGTACGTCGAGCACGACGACGAGAAGCCGCGTGAGCAGTGGACGGTGTTGCAGGTGCGCGACAACGGCGAGGGGCCGCCGTTTTGGGCGATGAACGACTCGAGCCTGCTCTTCGAGTTTGGCGTGAGCACGAAGCGGCCGCCGCGTTCGGGCAAAGCGCCGGGGGCGGTGGGGATTGGGCTTGCGCTCTGCCGCGAGCTGCTGCGGCTGATGGGCGGCTCGATCACGCTCCGCTCGGCGGGGCTGCACGAGCCCGACCCGCCGGGGGCGATCCTCGAAGCGCGCTGGCCTGCGCGGAAGGTCGAGCTGTAGCTGATGGCATCAACACGTTCAGTTTTTACCACAGAGACACAGAGGACACTGAGAGCACAGAGGAAGGCAGAGACGTTGCGAGGAGCAGATGGTAGCGTGCTTCGCTGAATCAACTTTGGTGCTCTCATACGAGACGCGACCGGCAGGGAGCGTGTGTGGTTTTCTGACGTCTTACACGCTCGCTCCCGCTCGCGTCTCGTGCAAACACCTCCAATGTCTTCCTCTGTGAACTCTGTGTTCTCTGTGCCTCTGTGGTAAATCAAGACGCCCGAACGCTTTTTCGCATGAGCACGCACTCCAGCCATCCCGAGCCAGCCGAGCACGCCGATCGGCGCGTGCGCGTGCTCGTCGTCGACGACGACCCGATCGCGGCCTCGTCGCTGGCCGAGTTCCTGGGCGAAGAGGGGTACGACGCGCAGACCGCCGGCGGGGCCGAGGAGGCGCTGCTGGCGCTCGACGCCGCGGAGTCGGCCGATGCCTCGGGCAAGGCCGGCTTCGCCGTGGTCGTCTGCGACGTCGCGATGCCGGGCGTAGGCGGCATCGAGCTGCTCAAGCGCGTCGTCAAGCAGCACCCGGCGACGGCGGTCGTCATGCTCACCGGCTACGGCACGATCGAGTCGGCCGTCGAGGCCGTCCGCGCCGGCGCGGTCGACTACCTCACCAAGCCGGTCGTCGACGCCGAGCTGCGCCTGGCCCTCGAACGCGCCCTGCGTCAGCAGGCGCTGATGCAGGAGAACCGCTCGCTCAAGGCCCGCCTCGAAGACCGCTTCGGCCTCGACGCGCTCATCGGCGCTCACCCGCGCATGCGCAAGGTCTACGAGCTGATCGAGGCCGTCGCGCCCAGCCGAACGACCGTGCTCATGACCGGCGAATCCGGCACGGGCAAGAGCCTCATCGCCTCGGCGATCCACCAGCTCTCGCCGCGGCGCACCAAGCCGTTCATCCAGCTTTCCTGCGGCTCCATCCCCGAGACCCTCCTCGAATCCGAGCTCTTCGGGCACGCGAAAGGCTCGTTCACCGGCGCGCACGCCGACAAGATCGGCCGATTCCTCGCCGCCGACGGCGGGACGTTGTTCTTGGACGAAATTAACTCCGCATCTCCGGCGATGCAGCTCAAACTGCTGCGCGTGCTTCAGGAAAAACGCTTCGAGCCCGTCGGCTCGACGGAGACGATCGAGGTGGACGTGCGCGTGGTGCTGGCGACCAACCGCCCGCTCGAAGAGCTCGTCATGGCCGGCCTGTTTCGGCAGGATCTGTACTACCGCATCAACGTGGTGAGCATCGAGGTGCCGCCGCTGCGCGAGCGCGTGGGCGACATCCCGGTGCTGGCGGCTCACTTCCTCGGGCAGCGCTCGCTGGAGCTGAGCCGTCCGCTCACGGGGTTCACGCGCGAGGCGATGGACGCGCTCTTGCGGTATCCGTATCCGGGCAACGTGCGCGAGCTGGAGAACATCGTCGAGCGGGCGGCGGTCTTGAGCCGGAGCCCGACGATCGGTGTTGACGAGCTGCCGCCGCACGTGGTCGAGGGACGGCCGGGGATGGGGATGCAGCCGGACGGCTCGTTCTTACCCGGCGCGGCGCACCAGGCGGCCGCCCACGCGGCGCACATCTCGCCGCACGGCGCACCACACGGCACGGCGCACACGATGGGCTCGCCGGGGCACGTGGCGTTTCAGCACCGCTCCGCGCCGCCCGTCCACGTGCCGACGCAGCCGCCGGCGTACTCGATGCCGCCGCACGGCACGGGCGCTCGCGCTCACGAGCCGGCCGGTGAAGAAGGCGGCGGGCTCGACGAGGCGCTCAAGGCCCCCGAGCGCCGCATCATCCTCGACGCGCTCAACGCCAACGCCTGGAACCGCCAGAAGACCGCCGACCAGCTCGGCATCAACCGCACCACGCTCTACAAAAAGATGAAGGCCCTCAACATCGACGCGGGGGACCAGTACCCCTCCGCCCCCGCCGCCAACACCAGGCCCGATCAGCGCCGCGCGGGATGATGGGCTCCGCGAATCTCAACGATTTCTCACGCACGCCGGCGAACCCGCGCCGGCTATGGTGCATCTCACGGGTTTCACGATTATCCCGTGTTTTCTCCCCCGCGAGGTGCCTGATGACCACGTCGAACACGTCCGCGTCCGCGTTTCCCCGCCGCCGTTTGGGCAAGAATGGCCCCTCCGTCTCCGCGCTCGGCCTGGGGTGCATGGGCATGACCTGGGCCTACGGCACGCCCGATGACGCCGAGTCGCTCCGCGTCCTGCACTACTACGTCGAACTCGGCGGCAACTTCTTCGACACCGCCGAGATCTACGGCCCGTTCACCAACGAGCTCCTCCTCGGCCGCTTCCTCAACGAGACCGACCGCGACCGGCTCGTCATCGCCACCAAGTTCGGCTTCCGCATCAACCCCCAGACCAAGGCCAACGAGGGGCTCGACTCCTCGCCGGCCAACATCCGCCGCGTCTGCGACGAGTCGCTCAGGCGGCTCGGCATCGAGACGATCGACCTCTTCTATCAGCACCGCGTCGACCCGGCCTTCCCCATCGAAGAGGTCGTCGGCGTGATGAGCGAGCTGGTCGCCGCGGGCAAGGTGCGGCACCTGGGCCTCTCCGAGGCCGGGCCCGACACGCTCCGCCGGGCCGCCAAGGTCCACCCCATCGCGGCCCTGCAATCCGAGTACTCCCTGTGGACCCGCGACCCGGAGACGACCGGGCAGCTCGCCGCCTGCCGCGAGGTCGGCACGGCCCTGGTCCCCTACAGCCCGCTCGGGCGCGGGTTCCTCACGGGGAATATCGAGAAGCCCGCCGACCTCGAAGAGGGCGACTGGCGGCGGACCAACCCGCGCTTCCAAGGCGAAGCCCTCGAACACAACCTCACCCTCGCCCGGCACGTCAAAGAACTCGCGGCCAACAAGGGCTGTTCGCCGGCACAGCTCGCCCTAGCCTGGGTCCTCGCCCAGGGGGAGGACATCGTCCCCATCCCCGGCACCAAGCGGCTGAAATACCTCGAAGACAACATGGGGGCCGTGCGGGTGAGCTTGACGCCGGACGAGCTTGCCGAGATCGACCGGCTCTTCCCGCCCGGCGCGGCCGCGGGGGAGCGATACTCAGAGAAGATGATGGCGATGGTGAATAGGTAATCAATATATTTGCCAACTAAACAATCAGACAAGTTTTGTGATTTCGCTTAGAATGACCAGATATTCTGAGTCATCTATGAGGTATCACTATGGCGTTTGCTGCACCCAAGTTTTCTCGCAGCGAAATCAATCGCGCAGGTGAGATTCTATCAAAATCTTCCTCTTCTAGGCAAGAAGCCGAGCATGCTACGGAAGTATTGTCAAATTGGAGAGCTAGCCACTTGTATCCTATTAATACTTTTCAATCTACCTTGCGACAGCGAGCACGTCGTATAGAGTCTCAATTTTTAGTTGCACAACGGCTGAAGCGAACCCCCTCTATTGTGTCAAAATTACAGAGATTTCTAACCCAAATGCAAGATATCGGAGGTCTTAGAGCAGTGCTTAGCACCGTAGAAAATGTTCGAAAATTACAAGAATTATATTGTAATCCCGAATTGCACAGGCACACGTTTAAGCATATTTTGGAGCGTCCAACGGATTACATTGATAAACCCAAAGCCGATGGCTATCGAAGTGTTCACTTGGTATTTAGATACAATAAGGCTGATAAGCCAGAGTACAACAAGCTTCTGGTAGAGCTGCAGTTTAGAACAAGACTACAGCATGCATGGGCGACCGCCGTAGAGACAATGGGAATAATCTCGGGACAGGCATTAAAATCGGGCCAAGGAGAAGAGCGAGCAAAGAAATTTTTCCTTGCTGCAAGCGCGGCGTTCGCTCACATTGAGCATACCGCTCCCGTGCCTGGTTTTGAAAACTTCTCAAAACAAGAAACATTTATTCAAGTTGCCAAAGAATCAAATTCTGGAGTTCTTGAAACTCTTCGGGGCTTTGCTTTGGCTGCCAGAGTCATACTACAACAGCCTAGGCAGCAGGGAGAGTACAACCTTATCGTTTTGGATCCGATTGAACAATCTGTTGCTATTAGCTCATTCTCAAGAGCTCGTCTTGAGGAAGCAAATGCTGAATATGCTAAAGTTGAAGAACGGGCTTTGCGAGGTGAAAAAATTGAAGCAGTTCTCGTTTCTGCTGGACCACTTGATGATCTGCAGAAAGCTTATCCAAATTATTTTCTTGATACTCATGCCTTCGTAGATCAAATTAAAAAAATCATCAATAATGCGAATAAATAAGTGGTTGACATGTTGCTGCAATTATTCTGCGATTTGTTAGTATTGTTAGTTTAATCTCACATGGGTAGGTGGCTCATTTTGCGGCCACCTCGCCTCGCCGACGGCACCCAAGGACCTTGGGAAGCGCTCAACCCCGGCCACCGCTTCGAACGGGGCGGAAATGGAGGCGGATGGCCGACGGCGGCTCCACGACGCGGGTTCATCACTTCATCGCTGCTCGCCCGTTCACGAGGCGCCGTGCCGCTGGCGCCACAGGCGGACGGCGTCGGGCTCGCGCGGGTAGAGCGGGAGCAGTTCATCCGGCGTGATCGCCGGCAACGCGGCCGCGAGGGTGAGCACGTGCGCCGCGTCGAAGGCCGATGGTTCGATCCGCACATGCGCTGACTCGGCGGCTCCTCGCATCGGGGCCGGCAGAAACCGGTCGGCGATCAGCACAATGTCGGTGCTGCGTGGCACAGGCGTCCCGCCTGTGCGGCTGCCGAAGAGTTCCGCCAGCCGGTCGGCGTCGCCCAGCTCGGCACAGAGCATTTTGGCTTGAGCCGCGTTCTTCGTATCGGGTGCGAGCCTCAAGGCGTGCAGCCACGCCGAGTCGTGCTTGCTGGCCAGGGCGACGATGAGCGTCGCCGGGCGGGGCGCGGCGTGGTCGACGAGGCGCTGCCGCACGCCCTCGGCGGCGACGAGGGCGCTGGGCACGGCGACGCACCGCGCGCCGCTCGCCCACGCGATCATCTTCGCCGCGGCGACCGCCATCCGCACGCCGGTGAACCCCCCCGGCCCCACCGACACCGCGACCCGCTCGATCTGCTGTGGCGTGACGCCGACGCGCCGCGCCAGGCGGTCGATCGCCGGCAGCAGGTCGTCGGCATCGCGCGAACCCGTCTCGACCGGCTCGACGCCGAGCGGCTCGACGGCCGCCGCGTTGCCGATCCGGCCGAGCGCCACGCCCGCGCCGGGTTGGCGCGAGGCTTTTTCGGTCGCGGAAGGGTTGGAGATTTCGATGGCGAGGGTCAGCATGGACGAAGTGGCGAAGTGGCGAAGTGGCGAAGTGGCGAAGTGGCGAAGTGTTATGATTTTATCACTCTGCCACTCTGCCACTCTGCCACTCTGCCACTCTGCCACTCTGCCACTCTGTCCCACGGTCACTTGTCTGATCCGTCTTGGCGTCGTTTCTTGATCTCGCCGCGGAGTTTCTTTTCGGTGAGGCGGCGTTCCTTGCTGCCGCGTGTGGGCCTGGTGGGCTTGCGGACCTTGGGCACGTGCTTGGCTTCGATGAGCAGCTCGCGCAGCTTGGCGAGGCACTCGGCCCGGTTGCGCGCCTGGCTGCGTTCGCTCTCGCTGACGAGGACCAACTCGCCGCCGGTGAGGTGCGGACGGCCCTCGTCGTCGGTGATCGTTTCGGCGCCGACGAGGCGTTTGCCGGCGAGGCGGCAGAGCCGCCCCCGCACGCGGGCCGAGAGGGGCAGGTCGTTGATCGAGACGCGCAGCTCGGCCTTGGTGGCGACCTTGTTGACGTTCTGCCCGCCGGGGCCGCCCGAGCGCGAGAAGCTGAACCGCAGCACGCCCTCCGGCACGCGCAGGCCGGGCGCGAGCTCGACCCCCCCTCCCCCTTCCCCCGCGTCATCGGCGGTGTGTGCTCCACGATGTGACGGCGGCGCGGCCATGCGGCATTGTTGACACGGTTATCTACGGACAGCTCTTCCGTGGCACAGGCGTCTTGCCTGTGCCGTGTGACTCCAGCGGGTCTGCACAGGCGGGACGCTTGTGCCACGTTCAGACATTCATGTTGGTGATGGTGAACAGGCGGTCGTGCAAACCCTCGCGAGGTCCACTATCCTCGCGGCATGAGCCATTGCCGCATCGCCCCGTTCGTGATCGCCCCGCTCGCCTCGCTGCTCTTCGCCGGCGCGGGCTTTGCGCAGGAGACGCCGACGGCGGACGCGCAGGCCGCGACACCGATCGCCATCGACACGGCCGCACGCGACGAGACGCCGGCGCTCCTGCCCAACCCGGAGTGGACGATCCAGCTCGAGCCGGCGATCTGGTTCGTCTCGCCCAGCGGCAAGTTCCGCCTCCCCGCCGAGTCCACCGGCCTCCGCGGCGACAAGCTCAAGATCGAAGAGCTCAACCTCGACGCTCCCCTCGTCTCCCCTTTCGGCGAGCTGAATGTCCGTACCGGGGAGAACGGGGCGTGGCGGTTCACCTTCTCCGCCGGCGACTACTCGTCGGACCGGCGGGCGACGGCCGAGTCCAACTTCCGCCTCGGCGACATCACGGCCCTCGCGGGCGACCCGTTGGGCGTCTCGTTCGACTTCTTCACCGCCGAGGCGACGCTCGGCTACCTCGTCTATCAGCACGACTTCCGCGAGGCCTCCGAGCACCCGGAGAATGCCGCCCGGTTCCTGCTCTCGACCTACGCCTTCGGCGGCGTTCGGCTCTACGACGTCGACATCGAGGTCGAGAACCGCGCGGGCGGCTCCGGACGCGAGGGCGAGACCGGCACGCACCAGTTCTTCGCCGAGCCGATCGTCGGCGTGCGCAACGAGCTGGAGATCGCCGGCGACTTCACGATCGACCTGCAGCTCTCGGCGGGCGCGCTGCCCATCGAGGACCACTCGTCGTACTCGGTGGACATCGCGGTCGGGTTCATGTACCGCCCGCACCCGAATGTCGCCGCCCAGATCGGCTGGCGGCAGGTCGCCTTCTGGCTCAGCGACGGCGACGACGGCGAGGCCGAGCAGTTCGAGTACAACGGGCGGCTGGCGGGGCTCTATTTCGGCGTGACCCTGCGGTTCTGAGCGGCGGGCGTTCCCGTCGGTGCCGCGTCGTGTGGACCCGCTTCTTGAGGGGAAGACGGTCTGTATCCGTTACAGCCTGTGCCGATGCGGCCGATAACCCAATCTTGATACGAACAAATTTGCGAAATCTGCACCGGTTTTGCACACCGACGGCCGCCGTGGGCGTATGGAAGCGGTCTACGCTCCCATCGCAAGATGGGTATTGACGGCACGTTAGATAGAGGGCATACTGTCTTTGCCCACAGGTCGTGAACCGTTCTGGTCCGCGGCGTGGGGGTGTGACAGATCACCAGGGAGGGGGGCGTCCGGGTCCGTTTCTGGGTCCGGGCGGGACGTGGCTGAAATATCGATCTTCGCCGTCGGCGGTACGGGTCCGTCGGCGTCGTCTCGGGCTTGGTGCCGCGCGCCGGTTCCCAGCCAGAGAGGCGGCGGTGAACGTGTGGACACGTTTGGCCCGGTCTTCGGCGCTTCAACAGGGGACGAGGCAACATGAGCAGCTCGAACAAGACGATGACCAAGAAGGACCTGATCGATCGCATCGCCGCCGGGCACAAGGACGTCAAGCGGCAGGATGTCAAGACGATTGTCCAGGCGTTCCTCGACGTGATGATCGACGAGCTGGGGCAGGGGCACCGGCTGGAGTTCCGCGACTTCGGCGTCTTCGAGGTCAAGAAGCGTGCCGCCCGCGTGGCCCAGAACCCCAAGACGCTCGAGCCGGTGCGCGTGCCGCCCAAGCGGACGGTCAAGTTCAAGGTCGGGCGGCTCATGAAGGAGCAGCTCGACGCGCAGGCCGAGCAGGAAGAGGCCGCGCCCGCCGGGCCCGCCGGGTTGATCGACGACGGGCGTCACGAGCCGGTGGGGACGGTCAACGGGACGCACCACGAGGCGCACAACGGCGTGCTGCGGCTGACCCGGCACGCCGGCTGAGTCGTTGATGAAGGGCGAGGGGGGAAGCAGAAGAGGCCGCGGCCCGTGCACACCCGTGCCAGGACGCGTGAGGAAGGCCCGGCGGTTCTTCGGAGCCGCCGGGTGAATCAAAGAAGCACCGGCGCGGGCCGGTGCTTTTCTCTTGGGCGCGCCTCTTCGGTTGTCGGGTTGACTCCCCGTCGCGGCGCACGGACGATGCAGCACGAGGGCCCGCCGTGCCGTTGACCGCCGCGGCAACCGATCTGCAGATGGCGCGGCTCCAGATGGCCTGGAGCCTGGGGTTCCACATCATCTTCGCCGTCATCGGGATCGGGATGCCGGCGCTGATGGCGATCGCCGAGTATCGGTGGCTGCGGACGGGCAGCCCCGCCGCGCGGGAGCTGACCAGGCGCTGGGCCAAGGGGACGGCGATCTTCTTTGCCGTGGGGGCCGTGTCGGGGACGGTGCTGTCGTTCGAGCTGGGGCTGCTGTGGCCGGGGTTCATGAAGCACGCGGGGGGGATCGTCGGCTTCCCGTTCAGCCTCGAAGGGTTCGCGTTCTTCACCGAGGCGATCTTCCTGGGGATCTACCTCTACGGGTGGGAGCGGATCCCGCGGTGGGCGCACTGGTGGGCGGGCGTGGCGGTCGCGGTGAGCGGGGCCGCGTCGGCGGTCTTTGTCGTGATGGCCAACGCGTGGATGAACACGCCGTCGGGCTTCGAGTATGACCCGGCGACCGGCGTGTTCAGCGAGATCGACCCGATCGCCGCGATGTTCAACCCGGCGTGGAAGGCGCAGGCGCTGCACATGGTCGTCGCGGCGTACCTGGCGACGGCCTTCGCCGCGGCGGGCATCCACGCGTGGGGCTTGCTCAAGCACCCGCGGAGCGCCTTCCACCGCGAGGCGCTCAAGATCACCATGACGGTCGGGCTCATCACGGCGATCCTGCAGCCGATCACCGGCGACTACGCGGCCAAGGTGGTCGCCAAGACCCAGCCCGTCAAGCTCGCCGCGATGGAGGGGCAGTTCGAGACGCAGCGGCGCGCCCCGCTCCGCATCGGCGGCTGGCCCGACGAGGAAGCGGGCCGGACCCGTTACGCCCTCGAGGCGCCGGCGATGCTGAGTTTCCTGGCCTTCGGCGATCCGGACGCGGAGGTGCGGGGGCTCAACGAGTTTCCGCGGGAGGACCGGCCGCCGGTCGCGGTGGTGCACGGGGCGTTCCAGGTGATGGTCGGGCTGGGGACGCTGATGTTGGGGGTCGGCGTGTGGTTCGGCGCGGCGGCGTGGCGGGGCAAGCGCGTGCCGGAGGGGCGGTGGCTGCTGCGTGCGGTGGTCGTCGCCTCGCCGGCGGGGATGCTGGCGGTCGAGGCGGGGTGGGTGGTGACGGAGGTGGGGAGGCAGCCGTGGATCATCCACGGCGTCATGCGCACCGCCGACGCCGTCACGCCGATGCCGGGGCTGGCCGTGCCGCTTGCGACGTTCCTGGTGGTGTACCTGGGGCTGGCGGGCGTGGTGGGCGTGCTGCTGGCGCACCAGGTGCGGGCCGTCCCGCCGGGGATCGAAGGACACAGCGCGCCGGGCGGCGCGACGGAGCCGTCGGATGCCGATTGAGCAGATCAGCGCGTGGCTCATGCTCGCCATGCTGGGGGTGTACACCCTCTCGGGCGGGGCGGACTTTGGCGCGGGCGTGTGGGACCTGCTGGCCCGCGGGCCGCGCAAGGCGCGGCAGCGCGAGCTGCTGGCCCACGCGATCGGCCCGATCTGGGAGGCCAACCACGTCTGGCTCATCGCGGTGGTCGTGCTGCTGTTCACCTGCTTCCCCCACGCCTTCGCGGCGATCATGACGGCCCTGCACATCCCCGTCACGCTGGCGCTGCTGGGGATCGTCGCCCGCGGCGCGTCGTTCGTCTTCCGCACCTATTCGCACGGCGGCGAGCTCGCGCAGGTCCGGTGGGGGCGGGTCTTCTCGGTCGCCAGCGTCGTCACGCCGGTGCTGCTGGGCGTGACGCTGGGGACGATCGCTTCGGGCGCGCTGCGGTGGGAAGACGGCGTGTACGTCTCGGGGTTCGTCGGGCCGTGGTGCCGGGCGTTCCCGTTCTCGGTCGGGGTGTTCGTGCTGGCGATCTTCTCGTTCCTGGGCGCGGTGTACACCTGCGCCGAGATCCCGGCCGACGAGCCGGGCCTGCGCGAGGATTTCCGCCGGCGGGCGCTGGCGAGCGGCGCAGCGGTGGGGGCCGCCGCCGGGCTGACGTGGGTGCTGGCGTATTCCGGCGCGCCCGAGCTCAGCCGCGGGCTCTCGGCGCACTGGTGGGCGTGGCCGTTGCAAGTTGCGACCGGTGCGGCGGCAGTCGGCGTGCTGGCGGCGCTGTGGCGGCGGCGTTACCTGCTGGCGCGGGCGCTGGCGGTGGTGCAGACGGCGCTGATCGTGCTCGGCTACGGCGCGGGGCTGTTCCCGTACCTCGTGGTGCCGGACGTCACCCTCGCCGACGCGGCCGCTCCGCCGGCGACGCACCGGCTGGTCCTGATCGCCTTCGTCGGCGGGATGGTCGTGCTGGGGCCGTCGCTGTACGTGCTCTACCGCGTCTTCAAGGGCGAGCGGGCCTTTCGGCTCATCGATCGGCGGTGAGGCGTGCTCCGTGAAATAGCGCCCCGCCGGCGGTACGCTTTGGGCGTCCAGCCGTGAACCTCCTCGACTGTCTCTATCTTCCGGCCGCCCTGCTCACCGCGCCGTGGTGGGCGCGGAAAACCCGCGGCGGGTGGGCCGAGCGGTTCGGCAACGCCGCCGCGCTGCCCCCCAAGCGGGCCGATCGGCCGCGGGTGATGCTGCACGCCGTCTCGGTGGGGGAGGTCAACGCGCTGCGCTCGCTGACGCCGATGCTCGTCGAGGATGGGGCCGAGGTGGTGGTCTCCGTCACGACCGACACCGGCATCGCGCGGGCGCGGCAGCTCTGGAGCGAGCAGAGCGGCGTGTACGTGGTGCGGTACCCGCTGGATTTCTCGCACGCGGTCGCGCGGTTCCTTGACGCGGTCGAGCCGGACGCGGTGGGCTTGGTCGAGCTGGAGCTATGGCCGAACTTTGTGAAGGCGTGCGCACGCCGCGGGGTTCCCGTGGGCGTCGTCAACGGGCGATTGTCGGCGCGGTCGTTTGCGAACTACGCGAAGGTTCGGCGTCTGCTTCGCCCGATGTTCTCGTCGCTGGCGTTTGCCGCGGTGCAGGACGAGGCGTATGCGCAGCGCTTCCGGCACATGGGGGTGGCGAGCGAGAAGGTGTTCGTCACCGGCTCGATGAAGTGGGACGCGGTGCGGGTGCGTGCCGGAGATGAAGACGTGGGCGCGAGGGCCTGTGAGCTGGCGCGTGAGCTGGGGATCGACCGCGCGAGGCCGCTCGTTGTTGCGGGCTCGACGGGGCCGCTCGGGGAGAAGAACGGCTCGGCGCACCGCGGCGAAGAGGGGCTGATCGACGCGGCGGTAGGAGCCGCGAGCGTCGACGCGCGGCTTCTGTGCGGGCCGCGGAAGCCGGAGCGGTTTGACGAGGCGTTCCGGGCGCTCGGCGGTGAAGGCCGTTGTGTTCGCCGATCGCGCGTTCACGCCGCGGCCGGCACAGGCGAGACGCCTGCGCCGCGGGATCGCTTCCTCCTCGACACCATCGGCGAGCTTGCCGCGGCGTATGAACTGGCCGACGTCGTCGTCATCGGGCGGTCGTTCGGCGAGCTGCACGGGTCGGACCCGATCGAGCCGATCGCCTTGGGCAAGCCGGTGGTCATCGGGCCGCGGTTCGGCGATTTTCAGAGCATCGTCGAGACGTTCCAGGAGGCCGGCGGGATCGTCGTCCTCCCCGACGCCCGCGAAACAACCCTCGCGGGGGCGCTCAAAGAGCTGCTCGAATTCCCCGCTCGCCGCGCCGAACTCGCCCGACGCGGCGTCGAGTGCGTCCGCGCCAACCAGGGCGCGACCCGCCGGCACGCGGAGCTGCTGCTGCAGCTCATCGCTCTTCGGCGATGAACAGATCCGGTGGGGGGTTGGGGGGGTGCGGGGGGCGAAGCCCCCTGCATCGCGTTTTCCAACACGTCTATTATTTTCGGTGAAGCACGCCTCATCATCCAGCTCGGCGCCCGCGCCGACGCATTTCCTGACCATCGCCGAGACGGCCGACGACGTCTTTGTCGAGATCCTCCGCCGCGCCGTGTCGCTGCGGCACACGCCCGAGCCGGAGCTGCTGAGCCGAAAAACGCTCTGCTGCCTCTTCGAGAAGCCCAGCCTGCGGACGCGGGTGAGCTTCGAGCAGGCGATGCGCCGCCTCGGCGGCAGCGCGATGAGCATGACCAGCGCCGAGGTCGGCATCGGCGGGCGCGAGAGCCCCGAGGACATCGCCCGCGTGCTCAGCGGCATGGTCGAGGCCGTCATGGCCCGCGTCGTCTCGCAGGAGACGCTCACGCGCATGGCCGCGGTGAGCGCCGTGCCGGTGATCAACGGCCTGTCCGACCTGGCCCACCCGGCCCAGGCGCTCGCCGACGTCTTGACGATGCTCGACGAGTTCGTCCCCGAGACCAAGCGGAAGGGATGGAACGGCGACCTGTCGGGATTGGCCGGCCGAACCGTCGCGTTTGTCGGCGATGGGAATAACGTCGCGCGGTCGCTGGCCGCGGCGTGCGCCAAGCTGGGGATGCGCTTCGTCATCTGCTCGCCACCCGGCTACGAGCTGCCCGAGCAATACCTCCAGCAGACGGCTGCGTCGGCTCGGGGCGCGGGGGCTGGGGGAGGGGGGGGTGAGATCGAGTCGTGCGAGGACCCGGTCGAGGCGGTCCTGCGGGCGGACGTGATCTACTGCGACACGTTCGTGAGCATGGGGCAGGAGCGCGAGCGGGCCGAGCGGCTGGCGGCGTTCCGCAAATACCAGGTCAACGCCGAGCTGGTCGCCCAGGCCCCGCCGCACGCGGTCGTGCTGCACTGCCTGCCGGCTCACCGCGGCGAGGAAATCACCGCCGAGATCATGGATGGCCCCCGCTCCCGCGTCTTCCGCCAGGCCCACAACCGCCTCGACGCCCAGATGGGGCTGCTGGCGACGGTGCTGGGCAAATAGCAAACTTCCAAATGGCTAATGGGCCAAATTCGAACCTGCCAACGGTTTGTATTTGGCCATTTGGGAATTTGCCATTCGGCCCTTTGTTCCCGGGTTTGTGGTATCCTGCGGACGCCGTGCACCTGATCGACTCGCTCAACCCGGCCGATCTGCTGCTGATCGTCGTCGGCGCGCACCCGCGTGCCGAGTCGGCCGACCGGCCGATCGCCTACTGGCTGCTCGACCGCGTGCGTGAGCGGCAGGCAGCCCTGGCCGGGGTGGGTGGGGGGGCGGCGGACGTTGCGGATTCGCTCGTCGAGACGGACGGCGGCGGGTGGGGCGAGCCGGTGACCGGCAAGCGGCGGCCGCTGGTCTGCAGCGACGTGTGGTTTTTGAACGACGACTCGCTGCGGCAATGCCCGGTGATCTCCGTCGGCGGGCCGCGGGTCAACGCGCTGTCGGCCTACCTGGGCGACAAGCTCCCCGGCGCCCTCGTCGTCGACGGCGTCTTCATGGTCCAGCTCGACGTCGAGTTTACCGAGCGGTCGGTCTGCTGCTGGGGCGAGTCGGCCGAGGGGACATGCCGCGCCGTTGAGCTCTTCTGCGAGCGGTATCTCGACGGGTTCCTGATGACGGCGGGGGGATGATGAGCTGAGCGTGACTACCCTTCCTCATGCCCACGTACGTGTACGAGCTGCTGGACAAGAGGGGCGAGCCGACGGGCCAGACGTTCGAGCGCGTCCAGTCGATGAAGGACGAGCCGTTGACCAAACACCCGGAGACGGGCGCGCCGTGCCGGCGGGCGATCGTCGCGCCGAACATCGCGGGGACCTTCTCGCCGCTGAAGACCAAGGGGCAGCTCTCAAACAAGAATCTTGAACGGCTGGGGTTCACCAAGTACGAGCGCAAGGGCAAGGGCTACATGGAACGCACGGCCGGCACGCAGGGGCCCAAGTCGATCTCCGCGGATGACTGACCCCGCGGCGTCACCGCGGCGAGAGTTCCGCGAAGTACCCCCAGGCGGCGTCGACGTCGAGCGTGCGCACGTTCAGGCCGATCGACTCGCCGCTGACGCGCAGCCAGTCGGGGTGGACGGCGTGCAGCGGCGTGGTGCCGCCGGCGTGGAAGCGCTGGTAATGCTCCTGCCACACCTTGACGTGGGCGGCGTTCCAGTCGGCCAAATGCAGGAGCGCCGAGCCGCCCGGCCGGAGCACCCGGCGGATCGACAGCATGAACTGGTGGACGAGGTCCACCTTGAAGTGGACGAAGACGTCGATCGAGAAGACGAAGTCGATCGAGGCGTCGGGGACGCCGGCCAGCCGCGCCGTCTCGTCGTGGTACAGGTGCAGGCGGTCTTTGTCCGAGGCGAAGCGGTGCTCGATGACCTCGAAGAGCAGCCGTTCGGAGTAGTCCACGCAGTGGTACTCGCCCGCGAGCGGCAGGGCGACGGCCGTCCACTTCCCCGAGCCCGACCCGATCTCGCAGACCGCGGGCTTCTTCGCGCCCGCGTGCTTGGCGATGCGCGAGCGGAGCAGCTCGGCGAAGGCCGGCGCGGGGCGGTCGTCGGCCGGGGGGTATTCGCGTGCGTACGGGCGGGGCGCGCCTGCGTCCTTGCTCAGCGTGTGCTCGTACTGGTCGATGAGGCAGTCGTCCCACGTCTTGCTGGCGAAGCGTTCGGGGCAGCAGAGGATGCGGATCGATTCGCCCGAAGGGGTCTTGGCGAACCGCGTGCGCTGGGTCCACATGCGGTCCTGCATCTCGCCCTCGGCGGTGATGATGACGCCGCGGACGCCGCGGGAGAGGGCTTCGCCCGCCGAGACGATGGGCAGGCCGCCGATCGTCGATCCGTGCTTGGCCGGGTCGTCGTCGACGACGCCGACGAGGTGCTCATCG
>CAZZDW010000057.1:0-22259 GCA_964652945.1 uncultured Phycisphaeraceae bacterium | reverse complement strand
GGTGGAGGGGGCGGGGGGGGGGTGTGGTGCAAGCACGCCTGCTGCGTGATGTACCTCATGGGCGAGCGGTTCGCCGGCGACGCGATCGCGATCCTCGCGCTCCGCGGCTTGGCGAAAGACGACCTGCTCGAACGCCTCCGCCAGCACCGCGCCCTCGCGGGCCTGGCCAAGGCCGGCACCGGCCCCGCGCCGGTCTACACGCCGCATTTGCCGGGCCTCGCCGAGCAGGCCGGCACGCCGCTCGACGAGTGCATCGACGAGTTCTGGTCCGCCGAAGACCCGACGGCCCTCGACGAGCTGGACCTTTCCATCTCGCGTCCGGCCGTCACGCATCCGCTCTTGCGCCGCCTCGGGCCGAGCCCCTTCACGCCGCCGGCGATCGCCTCGATCCCCGCGGCCCCGCCCTCGCCCAAGCGCGGGGGCGGCCGCGCCGCCGCGAAAGCCGCCCCGCCGCCCCCCGCGATCGAGAACAAGGCCCCCGCCAAGTTCCCCCTGGTCGGCCTGCTCGCCACCTGCTACGAGGTCGTCGGCGAGGCGATCATCCGCGGCTCGGCCAAGCCCGATGAAGACGCAGAGCACACGGCCGACGACAACGGCGAATCAATGGAATGATGGCGGGAATTTGAACCACAGAGAACACGGCGAGATCAAATAGCACATGGCAAATGGCCAAAGAGCAAATTCAACGCACGAGATTGAAGAAGACCAATCATCGTTGAGATCCGGGCGAGCGCGTTGACGAGCCCGCCGCGCAAGCAAGGGATGGCGAGGGTTCCCGGTCAATACGCCGATCCTCGCTGGCACTTCGGGCTCGTGTGGAGCGTGCCGGTTTTCGAAGGATGGCTGGTAGAGTCGGTTTGAGTTTGCTATTTGGCCCTTTGCTCTTTGCGATTTCCTCCATGTGCAAAGCACGAAGGGGGTTTCCAGTGCCAGCAACCGACCTGACGCCGCGTCTCGAACTGGCCCTGCACGCGGCCCGCAGCGCGGGCGAGCTCATCCTTCGGCACTTCCACGCCCGCTCCTGCTCGCGGCTCTACGAGCGCAAGGGCGACGGCTCCCCCGTCACCATCGCCGACCGCGAGGCCGAACAACACATCCGCGCGATGATCGCCGAAGCGTTTCCCCACGACGCTGTTTTGGGCGAAGAGTTCGGCGAAGACCGGACGCCTGCGCCACCAGACGCCGGCCGCTGGATCATCGACCCGATCGACGGCACGCAGTCGTTCGTCCACGGCGTGCCGCTCTTCGGCACGCTCATCGCCTACGAGCAGGGCGGCGTCGCCGACGTCGGCGTGATCCACCACCCCGCGCTCAACCACACCGTCTACGCGGCACGCGGCGGGGGCGCGTGGGAGATTCTCGGCGACCAGCCGCCGCGTCCGGCCCGCGTCTCGCAGGTCGCCACCCCGACCGACGGCGTCTTCGTGACCACCTCGCCGCAGCTCTTCGCCGAAAACCACCGCTGGCCCGCGTACCAGCGTCTCCAGTCCGCCTTCGGCCTCACCCGCGGCTGGAACGACTGCTACGGCATCACGCTCGTCGCCACCGGCCGCGCCGACGCCTGCGTCGAGCCGATCCTCGGCGGCGTGTGGGACCTCGCCGCCGTCCAGCCCATCATCGAAGAGTCCGGCGGCAGGCTCACCGACTGGCACGGCCGCCGCACCATCCACGCCCTCGAAACCGTCATCACCAACGGCCATCTCCACGACCAGACCCTCGCCCTCCTCCGCGACCGCGCGACTTCTTGACCGGGATTGCTCAGTCGCCCTGTCCACTTATGCAAGAAGCCCAGGCATGTGCCTGGGCCTCCGCCGATATCCAAACAAAATAGAAATGCCCAGGAGAGGATTCGAACCTCCACGCCCTTGCGAGCGCTACCACCTCAAGGTAGTGCGTCTGCCAGTTCCGCCACCTGGGCAGGTGAGCGGAAACTTTAGGGATCCTGCCGCTCACTGTCGAGCCCGCACCGGCGACGTTCGGGATTCTCGCCCATCAGAAGCCCAGGGAGACATCCCCGGGCCGGTCGCCCATCTGAAATCCGCCTCCGGGCTCTCCCAACAACCCGGATTATGGACAGCCTGTTCAACCTCGTGACGGGTCTTGCCCTCGGCGGCCTGGGCGGCGGCGTCCTCGCCCTCATCGCCGTCTTCTGGCTCCGTCGGAAGTTCAACGCCCCCAACGGAAAAAGTTGGGGCCGGACCGACCGGATCATCACCCATTCGGTCGCCGAGCGGGTCCGCAGCGTCGGCAAGCTCGTCGGGCTCGAGGTCGCGGCCAAGGAGATCGTCACCACGACCAGCGGCTGGGGGTTCCTCCCGCCGCTGCTCCTCTCGCAGGCGAGGCTGGCGATGATTTTTCAGTTTGAGAAGCGCTACGAGGTCGACCTCGCCGCGCTCAGCGAGCGCGACGTGACGCGGCTCGGCGAGGCGTCGTACCGCCTGACCCTGCCGCCGATCAGGCCGGCGCTGCGGCTGGTCGACGTCACGCCCTACGACATCCAGGCGGCCAAGGTGCTCGGCCTGCTCGACATCGCCCCGATGAGCGCCACGCGCCAGAAGGAGATGATGGACCGTGCCCAGGCCGAAGCCGCGGCGATGCTCGACCGCCACGACGACCGCTACCGCGCCGAGGCCCGCGCCAGCGTCGAACGCCACCTCCGCACCCTCCTCGGCTTGCTCGACCTCGACGTCGAGATCGTGTGGCAGGCGGCACCGGCTGGGCATGGCTCTGCCGACGAGCCCGAAGGGCAAGCGAGGGCAAGTGAGCCGAGCATCGGTCGATCAATCAACGCTCCGGCGGTCGCCCGTTCGCTGTTGCCGTTGGCTCGCGTCAACTGCTCAGCTGCATCTCCATGATGCGCACGTCGAGGATGCGGCCGAACTTCTCGCCCAAGCGCCCCACCCGAAAACAGACTCTTCTCCTTCACGCAGCAAGACACCTGTGCCGCGGTTCACGACGGCCAAGCCCCCTAGCGTTGAGCGTGTCTATCCCTTCTCCTGATCCCGCGCCGCTGCGTGAGTCCGACCTGCTCACGCGGATCTACGCGATGACGCGCGAGCAGACCCGCCGCCACCCGCACGTCGTCGTCGGCCCCGGCGACGACTGCGCCGTCGTGCGGGCCGTCTCCGCGCTCGGCGAACCGTCCGCCAAGACGCTCCAGCTCGTCACCGTCGATCAGCTCGTCGAGGGCCGCCACT
Organism: uncultured Phycisphaeraceae bacterium; assembly: GCA_964652945.1. GTDB lineage: Bacteria > Planctomycetota > Phycisphaerae > Phycisphaerales > UBA1924 > CAZZDW01. The sequence goes on along the minus strand of CAZZDW010000057.1, from coordinate 19,062 downwards.
TCGAACGCGGCACGCCGATCGACCGCGTCGCCCGCAAGGCGATCGCCCGCAGCGTCAGCGACATCGCCGCGATGGGCGGCTCGCCCACCTGGGCGCTCGCCACCGGCGTCCTCCCCCCACCCCCCCACTTCTCGGCGCAACAGGCCGAAAAACTCGTCGAGTCGCTGCACCGCTGGGCCGAGCATTTCGGCTGCCCGCTCGTCGGCGGCGACATCGCGCTGCACGCGCCCTCCCCGTGCCCCGGCGACACGACCATCACCGCCACGGGCCTGGAAGGGGGCGGCGACGCCGACCTCGCTTCACTCACGCGTCCGCCGCTGGTGCTGACGGTCACGGTCGCCGGCGTGCCGCACCCGGCCCGCGGGCCGGTGCTGCGCAGCACGGCGAAGATCGGCGACCTCGTCTATGTCACCGGGCGTCTCGGCGGCTCGCTGGGTTCGGGCCGGCATTTCTCGTTTGAGCCGCGGGTCAAAGAAGGCCTCTGGCTCGCGGAACTGCTCGGGGACAAGCTCACCGCGATGATCGACCTCTCCGACGGGCTCGGCCGCGACGCCGGACGCATCGGCGCCGCCTCCGGCGTCGACGTGCGCCTCGAACTGGCCCGCCTTCCCCGCCACCCCGACGTGAGCGACCCGATGCACGCTCTCGCCGACGGCGAGGACTACGAGCTCTGCTTCACCGCCTCGCCCGATGCACGCGTCCCCGACGCCTGCCCGCACACCGGCACGCCGATCACGCGCATCGGCCAGGTCTGTGCGCCCGCCGCGGACGCGCACACACCCTTGGCCGGCGGCAGCACGGCCGTCACGCCCGACGGCGCGGTCATCGACGCCTCGGCCTCGGGCTGGGATCACACGGGCGATTACCCCATTTTGACGACCTAACCGAACGTCCGAAGAAATCGCCCTTTTTTCATTTGCCCAAAGCTGGGGGTGGTGCTACGTTAATAACCGCTTTGTGGGAGAGGAGAGAGAGAACCCTCCACCCACAACCAAGTTGGCCGCCCCTGTCCAGGGCTGTCGTCCGCGCACGCCTGGCCGTGTTCGGCTGACACGTTCTGTCCATCGACGGCCTTGCGTTCCGGCAAACACGGCGTTTGTTGCGGCGCATCCAACGCGGTATTCGTACGCGCGGCCTCGACGCCGACGCGCCTCGCGTTGCACCATCCCCTGTCCAGTTCCGGCGACACCCCGCTGTGCGCCGCACGAACTCTCTCTCGCCGGGGTGGCGAAAGCCCCCCGGCGGGTGTCGTTAATACGGTCTTGCACGGCTGTCTCGCCGCCGTTTTCCACCGGTCATCCTGAAACTCTCCCCCCGAGCACTGCTCATTGAGGGGGTACGCCGTCAGGCGACGTGCAGGCCCGCACCACTTTTGTGCGATTTTGCCCCCTTTACGTCACATGTACGGATCGCGTTGCACGCAATCTTCTGGTATTCTGGGACCCGTCGCCAGCGTTTGGCGTCCACCACAACGACGCGTCGGAGAGAGACGCTGCCCGACCCCCGGCCCCCTTTGGAGGGCACGCCGGGGGTCGGGTTTTTTTGAACCCGCCGCGGCTAAAATCAGGCTTTCATTCGCACCGGGGCGCGGGGGATGGAGTCCATCGTGACCAGTTCCGCTTCGCCGTCGTCCACCTCGCGCACCCCCACCTCGCCCGACAGCCGTTTCCGCGGCTGCTTCACGGCGATCGTCACCCCCTTCACCGCCGACGGCAAAGCGATCGACTTCAACAAACTCAAAGAGCAGATCGCCGCGCAGGCGGCGGGCGGCGTGACGGGCATCGTCGTCGCCGGCACCACCGGCGAATCGCCGACGCTCGAAGAGCACGAGTACAAAGAGCTGCTCACCCGCGCCCTCGAACTGGCCAAGCCGCACAAGCTGATGGTCATCGCCGGCACGGGCTCCAACTCGACGGCGCACGCGATCCACCTGCACACCTTCGCCGCCAAGGCGGGCGCGGACGCCTCGCTGAGCGTCAACCCCTACTACAACAAGCCGACGCAAGAAGGCATGTACCGGCACTTCACCGCGATCGCCGACTCGGCCGACCTGCCGATCATGCTCTACAACATCCCCGGGCGCTGCGGCGTGGCGCTGGCGACCGAGACCATCCAGCGCCTCGCGTCGCACCGGAACATCGCCGCGGTGAAAGAAGCCACCGGCTCGATCGACAACGCCTCCGACGTCGCGATCGCCTGCCCGGGGCTCGCGCTGCTCTCGGGCGACGACCCGCTCACGCTGCCGATGGCGAGCGTGGGAGCCGTCGGCGTGGTCAGCGTGCTCTCGAATCTTTTGCCGGGGCGCGTCACGGCGCTGTGCAACGCCTTCTTGAACAACAAGTGGGACGAGGCGCTCACGCTGCACCGCGAGCTTGTGCCCTTGGCCAAGGGGATGTTCATCGAGAGCAACCCGATCCCGCTCAAGACGGCGATGAAGCTGCTGGGCCGCGACTCGGGCGCGGTGCGGCTGCCGATGTGCCCGGCCAGCGACGCGACGATCGCCAAGGTCAAGCAGTTGCTGGCCGCCGCGCAGATGTTGTAAAAGAAGGCATCGAGGCACAAGGCACTCGGCATGAGCCAAAAAAGCCCGGCAAACGCCGGGCTTTTTTCGTGTAGACTCGGGGCATGACGCTGTATTCCAAGGGCGGTCGCATCGCGCTCGTGGTCGTGCTTGTCGTCGGCCTCGGGCTTCTCGGCGTCGCGATCGGCGCGCTGGTGAAGACGATCTTGCCGTTGATCAACACGCCGATGACCACGCTGAACACGCCGGGCACGACGGCGTTCCATGTCGCCGAGGGCGGCGAGTGGATGCTCTGGCAGAACGCCGCACACGGTGCGTGGGTGGACCTGAGCAAGGTCACGCTGCACGCGGCGGACGAACCTTCGCAGGCACTCGCCTTGAACGAATACCACTCGGCGTCCATGAACATCGCCAGCGGGTCGTGGGAGTCGCTGGCCTCCGTCGAGCTTGCGCCCGGCGAGTACGTCATCGAGATCGCCGACGATGCGTCGCAGTGGTCCGGCCCGCCGCTGGGCATGATGCCCTGGACGCTGAGCGTCGGGCTCATCATCGTCGGCTCGCTGGCGGGCGGCCTCGGCTGCCTGCTCATCGCCGTCGCCACGACCCTGCTCATCATCGGCGCGGTGCAGAAACACGCGAAGGCGGCTTAGAACCTCCACATCGCTTTCATACGAGACGCGACCGTCAGGGAGCGTGTTCTTTTATCTCCAGCGTCCTACACGCTCGCTCCCGCTCGCGTCTCGTCTTCTGTTCACTGCTTACTGCTTGCTGTTCACTATTTCCGTCACGCCGCCCTGCGCGTCTCGCTCAGCGGCGTGTCGAGCGCCGCGGCCACGCTCAGCGCCCGCGCGTCGCTCTCGGCAAGATCGAGCACCCCCAGCACCACCCCGCGGCGGCGGAGCTGCACCACCGGGCGGTCGGGCCGCGCCGGATCGGCGATCCCCAGGCTCACGCCCGACGAGCCGTCGCTGAGCACGACGCTGGTGCCCTTGGGGAAGATCCCCGTCACGCTCACGAGCGCGTGGGCCGCGTCGCTCCACAGCCGCCCGGCGTGCGCCATGTCGAGCACTTCCTTGAGCGCCGCGTGCGGCGAGAGGGGCCCGCGGAACGGGCGGTCGCCGAGTGCCGCACAGAAACAGTCGGCCACCGCGACGACGCGCGACACGTCGTGGATCTGCCCGCCGTGCAGCGCCCGCGGGTAGCCGGTGCCGTCCTCGCGCTCGTGGTGCTCGAGCATGCCGAGCAACGCGGCGTCGCTCGCGCCGTGCGCATCGTCCGCGCCGCCGCCGCTCCGCCCACGCGCCGCGGCGGCCATCGCCACCGAGTACACCGGGTGCCGGTGCAGGCGGTTCACCTCGACATCGTCCAGGCCGCGCGGCTGCGTGCCGGGCTGGCCGGTCACGAGCTGCATGCCGCTGTCGGCGAGCAGGCCGGCCAGCGCCGCGTCGCGCACGTCTTCCTCGCGCCAGCCGAGGCGCGCCCCGATCGCCGCGGCGAGGGCCGCGACCGCGTAAGAGTGCCCGCCGCCCGCGGCGCAGTGCGCGGGCGTGGACGGCGAGCATGCGTCGCCGGTGTTCTTTGCGCACGCCGGCGCGGGCGGCGAGAGCTCGGCGTTCATCGCCAGGCTCACCAGGTCGCTCGGACGGCGGATCGCCAGGTCGATGAGTTCGTCGACCAGCGCCAGCGCCGGCTCGAGATCGCGTGCCGCGCCGACGCCGAGGCGGTCGTGCAGCTGCCGCACGATCGACGCGCGCTGCCGCGTCGTCTCCGCGGCGTCTTCGTCCTCCCACCCACCCCCGGAGCCGTTCACCTCTTCCCACTGCGTGCTGTCACGCGCGCTCAAACTGGTGGGCAGCGGGTCGACCCCACGCGGCACGCGGCGCGACTGCCGCTGGGTGTGCGCGAGCAGGCGCGTCACCGCGTCGTCGGCGCACCGGCGGATCGACGCCTGCGCCCGCCAGCGGATGCGCCGGAGGCGCGTGAGCGGGTCTTCGGCGAGCAGCCGCCGAGAAGCCGGCTCCTCGTCGAGCTCTTCCGCGGCTTCAACGATCGCCGCGGCACGCCGCAGCAGCACCCGCCGCAGCACGGCCCACAGCCGTGCGGTAAGGCGGCGCACGGCGTTCCACAGCCTGACGGCGTACGTCCGGGTCTTCGGCCATCTCGTGCCCATACGCCGCTTATCGGCCCGACAGGAGCCCGAATGAAGCGGCCCGCGGCAGAACGTGAGGGAGCCGCGTTCCCCGTTTCCCTGTTAAAACAGCGAGAATGGGTGATTTCTGGGCGATCTTCGCCCGCCGCGGACGCTTGCACGCATCTCTCGGCTGGTCGGGGGCGTACGGAGCGGTACATTCTCCTTGCTCTCGTTTCCTGAGTGAAAGAACGCCGAGACCCGACCATGCACCGAGTCGGCGCGTGCCGCCGCATCGCTATCCCGATTCTGTTGACCGCCGTCGGCGTGGCGATGCCGCTCGCCGCCGCGCCGTCGCACGCCGCGGTCGCGCCGGCCCGGCCGGCGCGGCTCACCGTGCCGACGTGCCGTGGGATGGAGACCTTCGACCTCAACGACGCGGCGCTGCTGCAGGCCGAACGAGCCGCGGCACGCCTCCGCGGCGAGCGTGCCGAACTCCTCCGCGACCGCGCGCTGGCCCGCGGCCTGCCCTCCACGGACGACGCCACGACGCTCACCAGCACGGTGATCGTGCGCTGCCGCGATCGCGACAAGCTCGACGCGCTGCTGGCGCCCCACGCCATGCGCTCGGCCCGCGCCGACGCCGGCACGGGCGAGCTGCCCAACTTCTACACGCTGCGCTGCGCCTCGCTCGCCGACGCCGCGGCCCTCGCCAGCGAGCTGCACGCGCTCGTCAACACGCCCGACCTCGGCCTCGACGAGGTCTACCTCGACACCCAGCCGGCGTGGGCGCTCCGCGCCGTACCCACCGACCCCGGCCTGGCGCAGCAGTGGCACCTCATCAACACCATCACCTCGCCGGCCTACGACATCAACGCCGACGCCGCGTGGAACCTCGGCGCGACGGGCGCGGGCGTCACCGTCGGCGTCGTCGAGACGGGGTACGACGCGACGCACCCCGACCTCGCGGCCAACTTCAACACGACCGCGAGCCAGACGCTCGCTGGCACGACCTCGCACGGCACGTCGGTCGCCGGGCTCGTGGCCGCCGACGACAACGCGATCGGCGGCGTGGGCGTCGCCTTCAACGCCAAGCACGCCCGCCTCTACATCGGCGCGGCCCAGGCCAACGCCGACGCGTTCCTCTTCCGCAACGACCTCAACGCCGTCAAGACCAACTCGTGGGGGCCGACCGACTCGGGGCTCGTCGCCTTCAACTCCAGCATGGAGCGTTCGGCGATCCTCTCGGCCGTCACGTCGGGTCGGGGCGGGCTCGGCACGGTCTTCGTGTGGGCCGCGGGCAACGGCTCGGGGAACAACGACCGCGTCGACTACGACCCGTACGCCTCGAGCCGCTACACGATCTCGGTGGGCGCGATCGACGCCGACGACCACCACTCGGTCTATTCCGAGCCGGGCTCGTCGCTCATGCTCGTCGCCCCCTCCGACTCGACGCTCGCCACCACCACCGACACCGGCATCTACACCACCAGCGGCTCGACGGAGTACACCTCCGTCTTCGGCGGCACCAGCGCCGCCGCACCCATCGCCGCGGGGGCCGTCGCCCTCGTCCTCAGCGCCAACCCGAACCTCACCTGGCGCGACGTGCAGCACGTGCTCATCGACAGCGCCCGCACCTGCGACCCGACCAGCCCCGGCTGGTCGCTCAACGCCGGCGGCAGGTGGTTCAACGAGTCCTACGGCTTCGGCGCGATCGACGCCGGGGCCGCCGTCGCGCTCGCGCAGAGCTGGACCAACGTCGCCGCCGAACAAACGGCCACCGCGACGTACACGCCGCCCGCGAGCATCCTCATCCCCGACGCGCCGGCCTTCCCACCGTTCTCGCCGGTCGTCACGAGCGTCGCCATCGCCGAGTCGCTGCGCGTCGAGTCGGTCGAGCTGACGCTCAGCGTCGCGCACGCGCGCATCGGCGACCTGCGCGTCGAGCTCGTCAGCCCCTCGGGGACCGTCTCGACGCTCGCCGCCCCGCGCGCCGACCCGACGGACAACTACGTCGATTACCTCTTCACCTCGCTGCGCTCGTGGGACGAGCCCAGCAACGGCACGTGGACGCTGCGCATCACCGACGAGACCATGTCGAACATCGGCTCGCTGGTGAACTGGTCGCTCGCCGTCCACGGCACGCCCCTCCCCCCGACCTGCCCGTGCGATTTCAACGGCGTCAACGGCGTCACGGTGCAGGACATCTTCGACTTCCTCACCGCGTGGCTCGCCGGCAACGCCAGCGCCGACTTCAACCACGCTCACGGCGTCACGGTGCAGGACATCTTCGACTTCCTCACCTGCTGGCTCGCCGGCTGCTGAATCGCGGCCCGCGCCAAGATCGCGGGGTTTTCCGATGCCGCCCGCGAGATCGGCGCAGCGGGCAGTCACCGACGCACGCCGCCCGCGCCGACCCGCCGATCTGTGGGAGATCCCGGCACGGCGTGCACGGCTGTTTTCCCGGACCGACGGTTGAGCGCCTGTTGAAAAGCGCCGGCCGATCGGACTTTTGCCCGCCGTGGGTTATAGTCGAATGGCCGGGCTGTTCACGCCCGTCCACGTCGCCGGGCCCTCGACGCTATCGGACGTCTTTGTTTCGCCTTCCACCCGTCACGGCGTGACGGGTTTCTTCAGGAGCCGCTCTGTGCCAAGCCGACCCACGAGGAGCGCAAGCACGCCGCGCCGGCACGCGCCGCGCGGGCTCCTTGTCGCGCTCTTCGCGGCCGCCTGGCTCCTCATGGCCGCGGCGTCGCCCACGCGGGGCGTCGACGCCGCCTCACCCCACGAACCCCGCACCGGCGAGGTCGTCTGCGAATACCGCTTCATCCCGGCCCGCGACAGCGCCGACGGCGCGATCGCCCCAAACCCCGTGCCCCCCGGCATCGTCCCGCCGCTGCGCGGCCCCGGGCCGTGCGCACAGCCCGACGGGCGCTGCCAGGCCTTCGACGCCGCGATCGTCGGCGGCGAGCGCTTCGGCTCCGAGTCCGACCTCGACTCGCGCAGCGCCGACTCCTTCGTCGCCGGCTCCGCGTCGGCGACCTCGCTCTGCTGGTGGGGCGCGCACCGCGTCGCCGGCGCGCCCGGCTCGCCGCCCGCGGGCGAAACATTCACCATCCGCTACTACGCGAGCGTCAACGGCCTGCCGGGCGCGCCCGTCGGCGCGCCGATGGTCGTCACGCCGACCGCCAGCGCCACCGGCGTCATCCAGAACGACTACACGATCATCGAGTACACCGCGACACACCCGGCCGTCGCGCTCACCCCCGGCTCGTGCTACTGGGTCGAGATCCGCCAGAACCAGTACGCCGGCAACGACGCGTTCATCTGGTGGGCCTCCGACATCGGCAACGGCTACGCGCTGCACGACCTCGACGACACCACGCCCTACGCCAACTTCGACGAGCTGGACACGCTGGACCTGGCCTTCTGCTGCAACGCCGCCGCGGAGGGCTCGGGCGGCGCGCCGCTCACGCCCTGCGGCAGCCCGGCGCCGACCGACCCCGTCTGCGGGCTCACGCCGCTCGTGCAATGCCAGGACGTGCTCGACCCGTCGCAAGTCCAGGCGTACCTCTGCAACCCCGGCACGCAGGTCATCGCCGACGACATCCGCGTCGCCTCGACGATGACGCTCGAGCAGATCTGCTGGAAGGGCGCCTACGCCGTCGAGCCCCCGGCGACATCGGACGACGACCAGTTCACCATCCGCGTTTACGCCGACGACCAGGGCAAGCCGGGCGATCTGCTCCGCGACTGGTTCGACGGGTTCCTCACCGTCACCCGCGGCTATGACGGGCACAACTTCGACTACACCGCCGAGGTGAGCTTCGATCCGCTCACGCTCAACGCCGGGGAGTGCTACTGGGTTGAGATCACCAACAACCTCGCCAACACCGACGGCGAGGCGCAGTGGGCCTGGCTCACCGCCGGGGGGGGCAACAGCCGCTCGATGATCGACGGCGGGGTCGCCGCGCTCAACGGGTACAACCTCAGCGACACGCTCAGCGCCGACATGGCGCTGTGCGTCTCCGGCACGCTCTCGCTCATGCCCCCCTGCCCGCCGCCCGAGGGGATCCCGGCCAACTCCGCCTGCGACCAGGCCGCCGCGATCGCCCTCGGGCAGACCCTGACGAGCCAGACCAACATCAACGCCCCCACCCTCGGCGGCGTGACCGCGCCGCCCTGCGGCTACACGCTCGACAACCGCTCCGCCGTCTGGTACCGCTACAAGCACATGGGCGCGGCCCAGAGCGTCGTCGCCTCCACCTGCTTCCCCAACACCGATTTCGACACCGTCATCGACGTGTACTGCGCGCCCGCCTCCTCCGGCTGCGGCTCCCTCTCGTGCCAGGCGACCAACGACATCAACGCCGGCTGCGGCGACACCACCCACGCCGCCGTCTCGTGGTGGGCCGAACCGACCAAGAACTACTGGCTCCGCGTGCACGGCAAGGGGGGCAACGTCGGGGTCTTCGACCTCTCGCTCATGCCGGGCGGCTCGGCGACGCCGACGGCCTGCACGCCCTGCGACGTCGTGCAGCGCCCCGGCGACGTCGTGGAGAGCGAGGCGTGCGGCGACTCCACGAACGCCAGCTGCGCGGCCGCGGGGGTGCAGACGCTCGCGCCCGGGCAGGTCTTCTTCGGCGCCAGCGAGGTCGATGGCGGCATGCGGAGCGGCGACGTGATCCGCTTCGGGCCCTTCCCCAACACGCCGGCGCTCTTCTCCTTCGCCTTCGAGGCCGAGCACCCCACCCTCGTGCAGGTCCTCGCGGCCGAGAGCCAGCAGGACTGCCTCAACGACCTCTTCGACAACGGCTACCAGGTCCCCTACCAGCCGTGCTCGAAGGTGAACTTCACGCCCGCCTCGCAGTACATGCTCGACCCGAAGATCGGGTACGTCTTTGTGCGCATCCTCCCGGCGACCAGCCTGCCGGGGTACGTCGAGGACTTCTACGGCATGCCCTGCGGCTCGGGCATCAACGACTACCGCGTCAGCCTCTCGACCAGCGGCACCGGGGCCTGCTGCACCGGCTCGGCGTGCAGCGTGGGCACCGCCGCCGCGTGCGCCCTGGCGGGCGGCGCCTACCACGGCGACGGCTCGACGTGCGCCGCCGGCCCCTGCTGCGCCGCCGACTTCAACGGCGTCAACGGCGTCACGGTGCAGGACATCTTCGACTTCCTCACCGCCTGGCTCGCCGGGAACACGACGGCGGACTTCAACGACGTCAACGGCGTCACGGTGCAGGACATCTTCGACTTCCTCACCGCATGGCTCGCCGGGTGCTAAGCCCGCCACAACTCACTCGTGACAGCCGGGCGCGCCGCTGGCCGCAGCTAGCCCACCGACACCCCCTGCTCTAAGGGGGATTTCGCGCAGAGTGCGTGAGAAGTCGTGAAGAATTTCTCAGGGGCAATGACCAGTTTTGGTGTTTCACCTGTTCTCGGGCCAATCCGGGTTTATAGTCGGTTCATCTCATGGGCCAGCCGCGCAGAGATCGCGCGGCTCGCACGGGTCACACCCATGTTTGAGGGTTTGCGTTTCTCATCAGGGCTGGCCAAAGCGACCCGCGACGACGGCGGGAGGAGTTTCAACCGATGAACGGATGTCGATCGACGATGATCCGCCTGGCCGCGGCCGTGTTTGCCGCGGTGTTCTGCGGCGGGTCGAGCGCGCTGGCGCAGACCGGCGCACCGCTGGACAGCATCAACGACACGCTCAAGCAGGAGCTGGGCCTCGACGCCGACGTGCTCACCCAGGACCAGCTCATCTCGGTCGACGTCGACCTGCGCGGCCCGGGCGCGACCAACTACACCTGCGACACGGCCCGGCCCATCAGCTTCCAGCTCACCAACCAGACCAACGTCGGCGCCCCCGCGGTCGCCTCCGTCGGCGTCGTGCCGGCGTGCGGGGCCAACCTCGACGACCGCTACAGCGTCTGGTACACCCTGGTCGCCGGCAGCGCGTTCTACTTCAACGCCACCACCTGCTTCCCGGAGACCACCTTCCCCACGGTGGTCGACGTCTTCTGCGCCCGCGACCCCCAGCACCCCTGCGAGACGCTCACCTGCATCGCCAGCAGCGACATGACCCCGACCTGCTCGCCCTCCAACCGCGGCTCGGCCCAGTGGCTGGCCTCGGCGGGCTTCCAATACTGGATCCGCGTGCGGGGCGTCGCCGGCGCGCGCGGCACGTTCACCCTGCAAACGCCGGGCGGCACCGCCGTCGCCCCGGTCACCTGCGACCCCTGCGACATCGTCCCCAAGCCCAATGACGTCTTCATGACCGAGGCCTGCGGCAGCGCGACCAACGAGCAGTGCGGCTCGGCCGGCGTCCAGACGCTCGCTCCGGGGCAGGTCATGTTCGGCAACTCCTACGTCGACAACGGCACGGCGCTCCGCGACGTCATCCGCTTCGGCCCCTTCCCCAACGTCAACGACGTCTTCGCCATCGCCTTCGAGGCCGAGCACCCCGCCGCCGTCGAGGTCCGCACCGTCACCTCCCTGGCCAACTGCCAGAACAACCTCTTCGACAGCTTCAACTGGTACAAGTTCTACTACGAGCCCTGCGGCAAGACGGTCATCGACCCCGGCCCCGGCTTCACCTTCAACCCGCAGGTCGGCTACATCTACGTCCGCGTGATCCCCGGCCAGGGCGAGAACGGCATCGCCGACACCTACGGCATGCCGTGCGACGCCCACATCAACGATTACCGCGTCTCCGTCTCGACCAACCACCTCGGCGCGTGCTGCATGGGCGCGTTCTGCATCGCCGGCGTCATGCAGGCCGGCTGCGCCCTCGAGGGGGGCGTCTACATGGGCGACAACACCGTCTGCTCGCCCAACCCCTGCCAGGCCCAGCTCACCGGCGCCTGCTGCACCAGCACCGGCTGCAGCGTGCTGACGCCCGAGGCCTGCGCCGCCGCCGCCGGGTCGTACAAGGGGCACAGCGCCCCGTGCGTCGGCTGGAGCACCGGCAACCCCATCACCTGCTGCATCGCCAACTTCAACCAGGTCAACGGCGTCACCGTCCAGGACATCTATGACTACCTGATCGCCTGGTTCAACGCCGCCCCCTCCACCGACGTCAACGGCATGAACGGCGTCACCGTCCAGGACATCTTCGACTACCTCACCCTCTGGCTCCAAGGCTGCTGAGGCTCGACCCAGCACGGCTTTGCCCATTCCTCACCCGGGGCCGCCTGGCTCCGGGTTTTTTCGTCTTCAGAACCGGCCCAACCCTTTCCGGCTTTCGCATATTCCCTATTTTGACAGGGTTCACGTCGAGACTTCGCGTTCGTAAGGCTTGCATCGGCCGGGGTTTGACGTACTGTTGGGTGAGCACACTGGTCCTTCCCTCCAACCATGCCGAGGGCATGCGTCGTCTCTCACGGCCGGCCCCAGGGCACCAAACAGGACACAACGATGATGTTGAACCGACGCGCTTCCTCGTCCCGCGGGCCTTCCTGCCGTCGCCTCGTACTGGGCTCGGCCCTGCTGCTGAGTGCGGCCGGCGTCGCCAGCGCCCAGCCGGCCAACGACTTCTGCGAAGACGCCGGCGGCTTCGTGCTGAGCGTCGGCGTGCCCTACACGGGCTCGGCCGTCGACGCCAGCGCCGACCCCAACTCCGACAGCACCTGCGCCGCCTACGGCCAGACGCCCGACGTCTACCACCAGTTCACGCCCCCCTTCTCCGGGCTGTTCACCTTCAGCATGTGCGACAGCAGCGGCCTGTGGGACAGCGTCGTCTCCATCCACACCGGCTGCCCCGCCAACGACACCAACCAGGTCAACGGCTCGGCGGGCTGCGGCGACAACGGCTGCGGCAGCACCCACGGCTTCACCCACTTCTCCGTCGTGCTCCAGGGCGGCGTGACGTACACCGTCCGCGTCGCGATGCATGAAGACGAGATCATCTCCGCGCCCCCGGCCGCGTACACCATGCTCATCACCGCCGCCTCCGACGCGCCCCGCGGCGGCTGCTGCACCGGCGAAACCTGCACCATCCTCACCGAGGCCGAGTGCGACGACCAGAGCGGCGCCTACCTCGGCGACAACATGCTCTGCAACCCCCCCTCCGGCGCGCCCACGGCCTACAACGGCACGGGCGGCTCGATCCCCGACGGGAGCCTCGCCGGCCGCGTCTCGCCGGTGAACGTCGCCGAGAGCTTCGCCGTCGGCACCGTCGAGGTCCGCCTCAACGGCATCGTCCACCCGTGGATCGGCGACCTCCAGGTCCGCCTCTCGCACGGCGGCACCGAGTTCGTCCTCTTCTCCCGCATCGATCTCGCCAACTCCGACTTCGGCGACAGCAGCAACCTGAACGGTATCTACACGTTCGGCGACAGCGGCACGGTGAACATCGCCGACGCCGCCGCCAGCGCCGGCGACGTCAACATCCCCGCCGGGACTTACCTCTGCGCCGACGCCAACGAGCTCGACGCCTCCCTCAGCATCCCCTTCCACAACGCCGACGCCAACGGCATGTGGACGCTCACCGTCGTCGACGCGGCCAGCAGCTTCGCCGGCTCCTTTACCAGTTGGGACCTCATCCTGACCCACGCCGGCGAGACGGCCTGCGGCGAGCCCGCCTGCCCGGCCGACTTCAACAACGTCAACGGCGTCACCGTCCAGGACATCTTCGACTTCCTCACCGCCTGGCTCGCCGGGAACCCCTCGGCGGACTTCAACCATGTCAACGGCGTGACCGTCCAGGATATCTTCGACTTCCTCACCGCCTGGCTCGCCGGCTGCTGAGGTAGCACGGCACTTTCGGGGGAGCGTGCCGTGTTCTCGGCTCGGAGCCGGGCTACCAAGACACCCATCCCATCGAGACCAAGCCCAAGACGCTGTCTTGGGTTTTTTTTCGCGCCGCCGAGTGGCGGCAATACTGGCCAATGTGCCGGTTTTCATGCACGGCGTGCGGCGCTTTGAAATACGCTGGGATTCGCCGCGTTGAGGCCAGACGTCCGCACGGCCTCTTTGCCCCCGGTGGCGGCGGAGCCTCGTCCGGCCGTGCAAGCATCAAGACAGGAGATCCATCATGAAGAACCTGTGCGTCTCGATGGGCCGCGTGCTCTGTTGCCTGGTGACGGCGGGCGTCGGCCTGCTGGCCGCCCCGAACGTCGCGACGGCCCAGAACGACCTGCCGCCCGAACTCGGCGGGGCCTGCTGCGTGACCGGCCCGGCCGGCGGCATGCTCTGCACGATCACCGGCGAGGCCAACTGCAAGGAGCACGGCGGCACGTGGCTCGGCGCGGGGACCGCGTGCAGCAACACGGCCTGCGGCGAGCCGCCCCCCCCCCAACGCGGCGCGTGCTGCCTGCCCCCCTCGCCGCTGGCGCTTGCCCCGTGCCAGTTCGTCACGCGAGAAACCTGCGAACAGCTCGGCGGCGTGTGGAAAGGCCCCGGCGTTCCCTGCACCAACGAAACCTGCCCCCCACCACCCCCCCGCGGCGCGTGCTGCTTCCACACCGACTCGGGCGTCTCGGCCTGCCAGATCCTCACCAAGCAGCGCTGCGAGGAGCAGGGCGGCACGTACGCCGGCGACAACGTCGCCTGCAGCCAAGAGGTCTGCCCGCCCGGCGTCGGCGCGTGCTGCGTGTACGCGATGGACGGCACCGCGGAGTGCGCGGTGCTGACGCCCGGCGACTGCCGTGCGAAGCGCGGCGTCTTCCTCGGGCTCGGCTCGGCGTGCACCAATACGTCGTGCCCCGACGTTCGGCCCCGCGGGCGGTGCTGCCTGCGCAGCGGCGAGTGCGCCGTGACGCTCGAGGAGCGCTGCAAGCTCGCCGGCGGGCGCTGGGACGGCGTGGGCACGAGCTGCGACACCGACGAGTTTGAGTGCCGCCCGGTGTGCCCGTGCGACTGGAACCACGACGGCATGGTCGACGAGCACGACCTGCGCGGCTTCATCTACGCCTTCCTGATGGGCGACGCCGACTACAACCACGACGGCGTGACGGACAACGACGACCTGTTCGGGTTTGTCCGCTGCTGGACGAACACGCCCGCCGACTGCCGCCAGCCCCGCGTCGGCGCGTGCTGCATCAGCGGCTTTGCCGGCTGGCTCTGCACCATCACCACCCGCGAAGAGTGCCTGAGGGCCACCGGCGGGCACTACCTCGGCGACGGCACGCCCTGCGGCACGGTGCACTGCCCGATGCCGGTGGGCGCCTGCTGCACGCTCACCGCCGACGGCTTCGTCTGCCGCGTGACCACCCGGCAGGACTGCGGCCGAGGGCTCTGGCGGGGCGAGGGGACCTCCTGCCAGGGCCGCATCTGCCCGGCGATCGCCCCCAACAGCGACGCGACCGCCCGATAACGCCGGGCGTGCGCACAGCGTGTGTTCATGAAGACGCCGCGGGATCCGAACGGTCCCGCGGCGTTGCGATTTAATCCGTCGTTGGGGTTCTCGGACGCTGCCGTGCGCGAAGGAACCGTCTATAACAACGGTGCGAAAAAGAAGGGGTTTAGGGGCTTCTTGGGGGGCCTTGGAAGTGGCCGGGGGGAGCGGCCGGTGTATATCCATAGTGGGGGTTGACCGACCTAGAGGGCTCGTGGTGCGCTCTGTTTCGTTCAGGTGGTCCAGAGGAGAAGGGCAGGATGTTCGGCCTTAGACGCTCGTGGGTGGCGTGGTGCATCGGTGTCGGCACGCTCGCCCTGACGGGCGGCGTGCGGGGCGCCGCGTCGTCCGAACACTGCCCGGATGCACACGCGGTGCTTTCTCGGGGCGACACGCCCCGGCTCACCGACAACACAGCCCCGCTCACGCTGAGGCCCACGCCCTACGACCCGTCGTTTACGCCGGTGAGTCCGTATATCCCGCTGCCGGAGACGGCGGCGCCGTGCTTCCCCATGCCGCTGGATGAAGCGGAGGAGGCGTTCCTCTCGCAGCAATACGCGCTGCTCAACCCGGTGCAGGTGCCGGTGCCGGGCACGTCGCTGCGGTACTTTCCCGTCAACAGCTCGTGGCAGGGCGAGGGGCTTTTGGGCAGCTCGACCCAGGCGATCCCCGCGCAGCTCACCTACTCGTTCCCGTCCGACGGCGTGAGCTGGAACGGGCTGCCCAACGAGCTCAACGCCAAGCTCGTGAGCACCTTCGGCTCGCTCGAACTGGGCCGCGAGTACCTGCGCCAGGCGATCGCGGCGTGGCGCAAGTACACCGCGACGACCTTCACCGAGGTCGCCGACGACGACAGCTCGTTCACGCAGAACAACGCGCACATCACCACCCGCGGCGACATCCGCCTGGGGGGCGCGGCCTGGGGGACCACCACGCCCGGCGGCGGGTTCCTCGCCCGCGCCTACTACCCCTCCAGCGGCGGCGACGTGGAGATCAACACGTCGTACTGGAACAGCGCGTACATCACCTCGCCGTTCGCCAACTACCGCTACCTGCGCAACATGGTCTCGCACGAGACGGGGCACAGCCTGGGGTACCAGCACACCGTGCCGTGCAACGACACCAAGTGCATGGAGCCGTTCCTGTCGACGCTCTTCGACTCGCTGCAGTTCGACGACATCCGCGGCGGGCAGCGCAGCTACGGGGACCGCTTCGCGGGGAACAACTCCGCCGCCAACGCGCACGACTACGGCGTGCTGGCCGACGGGAACATCGGCTCGCCGACGCTGCGCTCGGTGATCGAGCCGGTGCTGTCGACCAACGGGGCCGGCGGGTTCAACAACTCCGGCGAGGACTGGTTCCGGTTCACCATCGCCTCCAGCCAGACCGTCACCATCACCGCCACGCCGATCGGCGGCTCGTACCTCAACGGGCAGCAGACCGCCGACTGCAACGGGACGATCGCCACGGTCAACGCCCAGCAGGCCGGCAACCTCTCGCTGGAGGTCCGCGAGAGCTCGGGCTCGGTCACGCTCTTCTCGGCGTCGAGCCAGCCGGCGGGCTCGGCGGAGACGCTGACGCTGCCGAGCCTCGCCTCGGGGACGTACCTCGTCCGTGTGGTGGACAACGGGCCCAACCCCGCGGCGAACCAGTCCGTGCAGCTCTACGACCTGTCGATCAAGGTGGGGACGAAGAAGGCCCCGCCGCTGGCGATCGCGGGCGTCAACAAGCGCGTGCAGGCGAACACGACGTGCTACTTCATCGGCGACTTCCTCTCCGAGGCGACCGAGGCGGGCGCGACGATCAGCGGCTACGCGTGGGACCTCGACGGCGACGGCGCCTTCGAGGTCACCGGCAACCCGCGGCCGACCGTGCAGTACACCTCCAACGGGACGTACAACGCCACGCTGCGCGTCACCGATTCGAACGGCAACAGCGACACCGACACGATCCAGGTGACGGTGTACGGCGCGACGACGACCGTCACCGGCGTTTCGCCGACGAGCGGCGGGGCGGGCTACACCGTGCCGGTGGTCATCACGGGGACCAACCTCCGCGGCGTCACGTCGGCCTCGCAGGTGAGCGTGGCGGGCTTCGGCGTGACGGTGACGGGCACGCCGACGGTCAACTCGGCGGGGACGCAGGTCACGGGGCTGTCGTTCAAGATCGCCGCCGCCGCCGCGACGGGGGCGCGCAACATCACGATCACCACGCCCGACGGCTCGGGGACGCTGAACAACGGCTTCACGATCACGCCGTTTGTCGCGCCGGCGCACGACGTCTGCTCGGGGGCGATCTCGCTGGGGTCGGCGACGGGCAACCTGCACGTCGAGAACTTCAACGGGACCAACGGCACGCCGCAGACCTTCTCGGGGACGGGGTGCCCGGCGAGCGGGCCGATCGCGCACGACGTCTGGTACAAATGGACGGCCCCGGCGTCGGGCGTGCTGGTGGTGTCGACGGCGAACACGGATTTCTCGCCGCGCGTGGCGATGTACACCGGGCCGGCGTGCCCGACGTCGGCGAGCACGCTGGTCTCGTGCGACGACACGATCCCGTTCGCGGTCAACGTGACGGGGGGCGTGACGTACATCTTCCAGGTCGGCGGCACGGCCAGCGGGCAGATCGGCTCGGGCGATCTGGTGCTCAACCTCTCGCCGATCACGGGTGCCTGCTGCATGGCGACGGGCGTGTGCGTGCAGGCGACGCCCAACGACTGCACGTCGATGGGCGGGGCGTACCAGGGCAACCTGACGACCTGCGCGCCGCCGGCCTCGAACGCGTCGACGTTCAGCGGCGGGGGGGCGTCGATCCCCGACAACAACGCCGCGGGCGTGAGCTCGACGATCAGCGTCTTCAGCTCGTACACCGTGGGCAACGTCACGCTGAGCCTGAACATCAGCCACACGAACATCGGCGACCTGGTCATCCGGCTGACCAACGGGGTCAAGACCGTCGACATCATGAACCAGATCGGCGTCGCGGGGCCGTTCAACCCGCCGGGCGACACGTCGAACCTGTCGGGGACGTACACCTTCTCCGACGCCGCGGCGACGACGATCTGGGCGCAGGCCAACAGCACCGGTGACACGAACATCTCGGCGGGGACGTACCGCCCGTCGGGGATGAACAACACGACGGTGTACCTGGGCAACACGTTCGCCGGGCAACCGTCGAGCGGGCAGTGGATGCTCCTGCTCTCGGACCGCAGCAGCGGCTTCACGGGCTCGCTGACCTCGTGGTCGCTGACGCTCGACCGCGCGGGGCCGAGCCCGTGCGCCACGCCGAACACGGTCGTCTGCTGCATGCCCAGCGGGGCGTGCAGCGTGGTGAGCCCGTCGGTGTGCACGTCGTCGGGGGGCACGACGAACGTCGCGTGGACGAGCTGTGCGCCCAACCCCTGCCCGCAGCCGCCGCCGACGGGGGCGTGCTGCTTTACCAGCGGCACGTGCAGCGTGCTCAGCTCGGCCGACTGTTCGGCGCAGGGGGGGACGTATCAGGGGAACAACGCGGTCTGCTCGCCGAACCCGTGCCCGCAGCCGCCGCCGACGGGGGCGTGCTGCGCGGGCTCGGGGGCGTGCACCGTCGCGACGCAGCTCGACTGCTCGAGCAGCGGCGGCACGTACCAGGGCAACGGCACGACGTGCACGCCGACGAATCCGTGTCCGCAGCCGACGGGCGCGTGCTGCGCGGCCGACGGGACCTGCTCGGTCACGACCTCGGCGGCGTGCGCCTCGGCGAGCGGCACCTACCGCGGGGCCGGCACCACGTGCTCGCCCAACCCGTGCCCCCAGCCGATGGGCGCGTGCTGCTCCGCCGACGGGACGTGCCAGACCAAGACGAGCGCCGAGTGCGCCTCGCTGAGCGGCACGTACCAGGGCAACAACACCACCTGCTCGCCCAACCCCTGCCCGCAGCCGACGGGCGCGTGCTGCCTCGCCAGCGGCTCGTGCTCGGTGACCACGCAGGTCAGTTGCAGCCTCCAGAGCGGCACGTACCAGGGCAACAACACGACGTGCACGCCGACGAACCCGTGTCCCCAGCCGACCGGCGCGTGCTGCTTTGCCGACG
>CAZZDW010000056.1:0-22261 GCA_964652945.1 uncultured Phycisphaeraceae bacterium | reverse complement strand
ACGTGGCACAGGCGTCCCGCCTGTGCCGTGTGGCTCCAGTGTTCTTGCACAGGCGAGACGCCTGTGCCACAGACAATCCGAAATGTTCGATGCGCCCCTGTCAGGGGTGTTTTCTACACAGCAGCGAGACGCCCGCCCCACCTCAACCAACGCATCCGCTACGGATTTACTCCTCGCGTCCGCCCGCCGGGCGCTGCCCGGGCCCGAGCTTACGGCGGAAGCCGTAGAGCGACCGCGGCGCGGCCTTCCCGGGCGTTTTGGCCTGCTCGGGGGCGGGCTTGTCGGCCTTGGCGGATGCGCCGCCTCCCCGCGGCTCGCCCCGCGCCGGTTCACTCTTCCGTGGCGGCTCGCTCCTCCGGGTCGGCGCGGGCGCGTCGTGCGTGCCGTTGTCACGCGGCTCGCCGCCGCCTCGCCCTTCTTCGCCGCCGCCGCCGGGCTCGCCCTCGCGCCGGCTGCGTCCGCGTCCGCCGCGCCGCCGACGACGCCGTCGACGCCCGCCGGCCTCGCCGTCGTGGGCTTCGCCATCGCCGCCCCCTTCGCCCCCGTGCTCGCCGCCTTCGGCGTGCTCGGCGTCCGCGTGGTCTTCGTGTTCATCGTCCTGCTCGTGCGTCTCGGCGGCCGAGGGCTCGTGCTCGTCGCCTTCGTCGTGCGCCTCGCCCGGCGCGATGCCCTCACCACCCTCGCGGCCGCGTCCCCGACCGCGCCCGCCGCGCCGCCGTCGACGCCGGCGCCGACGCCCGCCCCCTTCGCCGCCGTCGCCTTCTTCGCCGCCCTCGCCGGCCGCATCAGCCTCGGCATGAGCGCCCGCGGCCTCGACCGGCGCGGACCGACGGCCGTCCTTCTCACCGCCGCGCCCGCGTTCGCCCCCGCGTTCGCCCCCCCGTTCGTTCCGTTCGGACCGGTCGCCGCGACCGCCGCGACCGCCGCGTTCACCGCCGTCTCGCCCGCCGCGGCGGCCCCTGCCGCGTCCGCGGCCGCGGTCGGCCTCGGGCACGCTCCCCCACCCGTCGGCGCTCGCCTCGGTCTCGTCCTCGTCGAGCTCGATCGGGTGCAGGTCCTCGGCCATCTCGACCGCCTCGGCCGGCGCGTCTTCTTCGATGACGCCGCCCTCCGGCTGGTCGGCCCAGTTGTCCACGTCGCCGGCGACCTCGACGGCCACGAGCTGATCGGCGCTCGCCTTGCGCACGCTCAGCTTGGCCACGTCGACGTCCGCGCCCCGCTCGTCGTAGGCATAGAACGTCACGCGGTCGATCGGCACGGCCTCGCTCACGCGCACGTCCACGCGCTTGTTCATCGCGCGCTCGAGGCGGCTCAGCGAGCGACGCTTGCCCGAGAGCAGCTCGCCGGCGATCCGCGGGTTGACCACCATCTCGACGCGCGACACGCGGTCGTGGTCGAGGATCGCCGCCATATCGCGCAGCGCGTCGCTGGCGACCGAGTCCGGCCGCTGCACGAGCCCGCGTCCGCGGCAGGTCTGGCACCCGGCGAAGTGGATGCTCTCGTGGCTGCCGCGCATCCGCTGGCGGGTCATCTCCAGGATGCCGAACTGGCTGATCGCCGTGATCGACGAGCGCGCCCGGTCGCGCTTGAGGTTCTCGCGGAACCGCCCCTCGACCTCGCGCCGGTGCTTGAGCGAACGCATGTCGATCAGGTCGTTGATGACGATCCCGCCCAGGTCGCGCAGGCGGAGCTGGCGGCAGATCTCGTCGGCCGCCTCCAGGTTGGTCCTGAAGGCGTTGGTCTCGGCGTCGCGGGCGTCGCGGCTCTTGCCGCTGTTGACGTCGATCGCCACCAGCGCCTCGGTCTCGTCGATCACCAGCCGCCCGCCCGAGGGCAGCGGCACCTCGCGCGCGTGGATCCGCTGGATCTGCTCCTCCACGCCCAGCGCGTGATAGATCGGCGTCTTCCCCGTGTAGTGCACCAGCGACGTCGTGCTCCGCGGCGAGACGATCTTGAGGAACCGCGCCGCCCGCGCAAGCGCCAGCTCGTTGTCCACCACCACGCGCTGCATGTCGCTGGTGAGGATGTCGCGGAGCGTCCGCACCAAGAGGTCGCTCTCGCTATACAGCAGCCGCGGCTTGCCGGTGTTGGCCTTCCACCGCTTCTCGATGTCCTTCCATAGCCGCTGCAGGTACGCCAGGTCGCGCTTCAGCTCCGTCTTGTTGCGGTCCATCCCCGCCGTCCGCACGATAAACCCGAACCCCTCCGGCAACTCGAGCTGGTCGAGGATCTCGCGCATCTTCCGGCGCGTCTCCTCGTCCTCCACCTTGCGCGACACGCCCACCTTGTCCATCTGCGGCATCATCACCAGGAACCGCCCCGGCACGCTCAGATAGCTCGTGACCGTCGGCCCCTTGGTCCCCACGCCCTCCTTGAGCACCTGCACCGCCACTTCCTGCCCGCGCCGCAGACACTCCTGGATCGGCGGGCGGTCACGCCGCGGCGTCTTCTTGCCCACGCGCTCGGTCGCCTCGCCGTCCTCGCCCGGGAAGTACCGCGGGTGCAGGTCGGAGATGTGCAGGAACCCGTTGTGCTCGAGCCCAAAGTCGATGAACGCCGCCTGGATCTGCGGCTCAACGTTCGCCACACGCCCCACATAGATGTTCCCCACGTGGCTGGCCGACTCGACCCGCTCGGCGTGGAACTCTTCGAGGCGGCTGTCGCGGAGGACCGCGACGCGGCACTCCTCGCCGGGGACGTAGTTGATGACCAGCTCTTCCTTCACGCCGGTCGCCTTGCCGCCCGTGCCCGCGCCGCCGCCGCCGCTCGAGCCGGAGCGCGACCCCCCGCGTCCGCCGCCGGTCCCCCGGCCGCGTGCGTCGTCGCCCCCCTCGTCCTTTTTGCTGTTCTTGCCGCCGCTCCTGCCCCGGCCGCCGGCGGCCTTGCCGCCCGTCCCCTTGCCGCGTGTCCGCCGCACGGGCTCGCCCGCCCCCTCCGTCTCCCCCGCCCCCCCCGCGCCCCCCGCCTCGCCGCTGTCGCCGGCCTCGTTCGTCGAGGCCTTGTCGGGTGTTTCCGCGGGCTCGGTCGGCTCCTCGGCCGCCGGGCGGGTGTTCTCGACAAAGTCCTGTGCGGCATCCGTCACGCGGACGCCTTCCGCCCCGTCTTCCTGATAGTGCATGGTGTCGCTCTTTCGTGTACGCGAAGGTTCGCTTGAAGCGCCGTTGTGCAGCGCATCACGAAGCCCAGCGTCATGACGCTGGGCCTCTGTCGTGGTTTCTTCGATTGTGGAGATCGTTCTGTCCAAATCCATGGTGCAAAGTCCTTGGCATCCTGCCAAGGCGGGCACGTCACGGGCTCGAAGAGGCACACACCAGAGGCGGGGCGGGGGTCGTCTCGGGCCTTGGCCGTCTCGGCCGCCGCGGACTGCTCCGCCGCCCTTCCCCGATCTCGCAAACCCCGCTCGCCGCCGGACGCGCCCGGCCGAAGCCCGCGCCCGTTTCCCCGCTCCCGCGGCCCCGGCGCCCGACCGGCTCCCGTGCCGCCGGGCTCGGCCAGGGGCACGCGCCCCAAGCTCCAAACCTCGGCCCCGCACGGTGCGCGGACGCCAGCTCCCCTTGCCCCCGACGGACCCCGTGTCCCCGTTCCGTCTTGACCGCGGCGAAGCGGTTCCTGCGTTCCCTCGTGCGACGAGCCCCAAACCCGGAGCCCGCCGCATCCTCATCCGGCCGAAGAAACCCGGCCGGAACGTGTGCTCTTTCGACCGCGACGCGCCCACCGTCGGTGGGCGGCCGCTTCCGTTTGTCTCCCGAATCAGTCGCCGGAACGCCCGTCGAACGCCTCGGGAAGGATCTTTCGGGCACGGTCCCGCAAAAACGCGGAGACCGTGACCTCGGAATCGAGCGTGGCCGCCTTTCGGGCGATCCGCTCGCACTGCTGAATCGACACGCTCCGGATCATCCGTTTCAGACCCGGGATCGACGAACTGGTGACCGAGAGGGTCCGCAGGCCCAGCCCGATCAGCAGCAAAGCATAGTCCGGCTCGCCGGCCGACTCGCCGCAGCAGGAAACGGGGATCGATTTGATCTCCGTCCCGCTCACGACCCGTCCGGCCGCCTTGACGACCTCCTTCACCAGCCTGATCACCGCCGGGTGCCCGGGATTATACAGACTGGCGACGCGCTCGTTGGTTCTATCGACCGCCAGGGTGTACTGGACGAGGTCATTCGTCCCGATCGAGAAAAAAGCCGCCTCCCGGGCGAAGACCGGGGCCATCAGGGCGGCCGAGGGGACCTCGACCATCATCCCGATATCCAGATCCGGGTCGTAGGCGATCCCCTCCTCGTCGAGGTCTTCCATGACGTCGTGGAGCAGGTACTTGCCCTGCCGAAGCTCCCCGACGCTGGTGATGAGGGGGAACATGACCTTGATCGGCCCCAGGGCCGAGGCCCGCAGGATGGCCCGGAGCTGCGTCTTGAACATCGGCAGGCTCTGCAGGCAGTAGCGGATCGAGCGCAGGCCCAGGAAGGGGTTGCGCTCGGGGTCTTCCTGCTGGGCCTGGGTGTATTTGTCGGCCCCGAGGTCGACGGTGCGGATCGTGAGCAGCCGCCCCTCGAGCAGCTCGATCGCCTGTTTGTAGGCCTGGAAGTGGTCTTCTTCGGTCGGCTCGCTGTTGCTGGTGAGGTAGAGGAACTCGGTGCGGTAGAGCCCGACGCCCTCGCCGCCGGCTTTGAGGATGCCGGGGATCTCGCTGGGGGCCTCGATGTTGCCCAGGAGCTGGATGGGCACGCCGTCGGTGGTGACGCAGGGGAGGCTGGCCAGCTCGGTGAGCGTGAGCTCGATGGTTTTGCGGGCCTCGATGTGGGTCTGGTATTCCTCGAGGGTCTCGTTGTCGGGCTCGAGGATGAGCAGGCCGCGGTCGCCGTCGACGATGACGGCGGTGTCGTCCTGCACGCGGTCGGTGAGCCCGCTCACACCGACGACGGCGGGGATGCCCAGGGCGCGGGCGAAGATGGCGGTGTGGCTGGTCCTGCCGCCGAACTCGGTGGCGAAGGCGCGGATCTGCAGCTTTTTGAAGGTCGAGCACTGGCTGGGCGTGAGGTCGCGGGCCATGACGACGCGGCCCGGATCGCCCGCGTGCCCGTCGTCGTGGTCGCGCTCGGCCTTGGAGAGGCGCGAGGTGTGCTCGCCGATGAGGTGCTTGAGGACGCGGGTGGAGAGGTCGCGGACGTCGTCGACCTTGGTCAGGAACGTCTGGTCGGGCATCGCCTCGAACTGGGCCGAGAGGTCCTCGAAGCCTTTCCAGACGGCGAACTCGGCGGTGACGTGCTCCTTGTCGATGCGGTCGTGCATCGGCTGGGTGAGCGTGGAGTCGGCGAGCATGCCGATGTGGAACGCGAAGATCTTGGCGGCTTCTTCGCCCAGGCTCACCCGGGCGCGTTCGCGAAGAGCCGTCAGCTCGCCGATCGAGTCGCCCAGGGCCTGCCAGAGGCGTTCGTGCTCGGCCTGGATGGCGTCGGTGCGGACGGTGCGTCGGGGGATTCTCCGGCGTTCGTCGTCGAGGACGAAGACGCGCCCGATCACGATGCCGGGCGAAACCGCGATGCCCTTGAGGATCTCCATGCCGATCGTCCCACCTCCCCGTGCCGTTCTCTGGTTCGCTGGTGCCGTGTGCTTTGACGCTCAGAACTTATCAACAATCATGCCGCCGCGGGGGGGCCGAGCCGACCTTTCCAAGCGCCCCATCTTCCTGTCGGCCGTCGAGCCGATGGGTTGATAATCCGATCAAAATCCTTTCAATTTTCCGCAATCCGGGCCTGCCGACCGGCAACGGCCTTTCATGCGGGGGGAAAGACGGCCCGATCATAGCCGATGTGCGCCTGTGGCCAGTCGTTTCCCAATCATCCGGGGAGGCCCGGCCGCACTGTCCGGGCTTCATGTGCGTATATCCAAACGGGGAGACTTGACTTGGGCCTCAGAATATGCTCTCATGGTTCAGGTGGGGACGGCCGGTGGACCGGATGGGGACCATCGGGCCGGCAGGGCTGCGGGGGCCGGGCGGGAAGTAAGTAGGGCCGGGCCGGGGGGGAGGGCGGGGGGGTCTGCGGCTAGGCCGGCTGTCGTGCTCTCCGACGTGTCTTGGGGTGGTCGGCACAGGCGCTGGGCGTGTCGGCGGGGGCCGGGGAACGACGGATGGTGAGCTGGTAGGACGCTGGGCCGGGTGCGCACGTATTCCGTGCAGGGCCGGGCCGGCGAGCAGATAGACGAACCGCGAGGCTGTTTTTTCTCCCGGGTGACCGACGGTCGCCCGGTTCGGGATTTTTCATATTGGCCGCGTGCCCGTGCCGCCCCGTGTGCTTTCTCGATGGATGTCGAGCAGGGACAGTGCGGCACGAGGGGCGTGGTGTTGAGAAAGGGGCGGTGGGGACGTGAGACAACCTGTGGATAGACAACCCGAGACGACGCAGACCGTGACCGGCATCCTCGAATGGCCTCAGAAGGTCGACGGCAGGATCCGCCAGCTCAACGGCACCTCACTCATCCTGCGAGACGACGACCCGTTTGTGCCGGTCGCCCTGGGCGACCAGTACCGCCTCCGCGACGGGCTCGAAGTGACGGTGCAGATCGGGACGAAGGTTTCAAGGCGGAAGTCCAAGGCCGCCCCGAGCCCGTCCCCCTCCTTCCGAGGGGGCAAGGGGTACAAGGGCGGCAGGCCGAGTCACCCCTCTCCGATGTACCACGACGATGAGCCGGAGGGCGAGTTTACTTCTTCGGGGCGACGGATCCGGCCGGTGGTCGAGTCGATCCTGGCGATCGAAGGGATGGACCCGCAGAAGTACGCCGAGGCGAGGCCGTTCGAGGAGCTGACCTCGATCGACCCGCAGCCGCGGCTGACGCTGGAATATCCCGGCTGCCCCGCGTCGTGCCGACTGATCGACCTGTTCTGCCCGATCGGGCGGGGGCAGCGGGGCCTGATCGTCTCGCCGCCGAAGGCCGGCAAGACGACGCTGCTCAAGGACATCGCGACGGCGATCCTCAAGAACCACGCCGACGTGGAGCTGCTGGTCGTGCTCATCGACGAACGGCCGGAGGAAGTGACGGACTTCAAACGGACGTTCGCCCAGTGGACCCCCTCTCCCCCCCCCGCCGCTTCCCCCGATTCACCGGACGCCCCTGCCGGGCTCGACCGCGGCGAGCCCAAGCCCGCGCACCCGCACACCGCGCACGCGGAGGATGCCGCGTCGAAGGGGCGGTGCCGTGTGCTGGCCTCGAGCAACGACCACGACGCTGATAAGCACATCCGCGTGGCGCTGACGGCGCTGGAGCGGACCAAGCGGATGGTCGAGGCCGGCAAGCACGTCGTCGTCGTGCTCGACTCGCTGACGCGGCTGGGGCGGGCCTTCAACCGCACACGCAAGTACGCCGGCTCGGGGCGGACGATGACCGGCGGCATCGACTCCAAGGCCCTGGAAATCCCGCGGCAGATCTTCGGAGCCGCACGCAACACCGAGGAGGCCGGCTCGCTGACGATCATCGCGACCTGTCTCGTGGACACCGGCTCGGCCGGCGACCAGGTGATCTTCGAGGAGTTCAAGGGCTCGGGGAACATGGAGCTGATCCTCGACCGCAAGATCTCGGAGAAACGGCTCTTCCCGGCGATCAACCTCGCGGCCAGCGGCACGCGGAAGGAGCACCTGCTCATGGCCGAGCAGGAGCTCAAGACGATCACGGCGCTTCGGCGGCGGCTGCTGAACATGCCGCCGCACGTGCAGGTGGAGCAGTTGCTGGCGGCCCTGCAGCGGTTCCCGACCAACGACGCGCTGGTGGGCAGCGCGGGGTGAGCGAGGGAGGCCGCAGGGATATCGTCTTGTGAGCGAGGCTCTCTGGCGGAACTCAAGGTATGGCCCTTCACTCGTTGCCGTTCCCGGATGATGCGATCACGGCGTTCTGCACGCGGCACGGCGTGCGGCTGCTGGCCGTCTTCGGCTCGGCGCTGCGGGACGATTTCAATGAAGCCAGCGACATCGACGTGCTCGTCGAGTTTCTGCCCGAGCGCGGGCCGAGTCTGCTCGGCTTTGCGGCGATGCAGATGGAGCTGAGCGGGCTTGCGGGGCGTGAGGTTCACCTGCACACGCCGGCGATGCTGCCGCCCAAGTGGCGGGAGAGCGTTCGGCAAGAGGCGAGGGTGCAGTATGCCGCGTGAGCGATCCACGGGCGGCCCGGCGGACCGGGACCGCATGGAGCACATGCTGACCGCCGCACGAGCCGCCACCGGGTTCATTACCGGTCGGGCGCGGGCGGACATTGATATCGACGACATGCTCCGTCGGGCGCTGATTAACGCTGTCCAGGAAATCGGCGAAGCGGCGGCACGTGTGACCGACGCGGGACGAAGCCGAGCGCCCGGCGTGCCGTGGGCCAGATCGTGGCGATGCGGCATGTTCTGGTGCATGTCTATTGGGTCGTCGACCCGGATCAGTTATGGAAAGTCGTTGTGAACGACCTGCCGCCGCTGATTGCTGAGCTTCAGCTCGCGCTGAAGGCGTGGTCGGAATATTGAGACCGAATCTCAACGCTGATATCCTCCCATGATGGCGGAGGTCTCGTTGCCCATTCACGGTTCGACGCAGGCGGCGGTTGGCGCCGCGGCGGCGGTGCCGCTGACGACGCTGCGCCGCGGCGAGTCGGGGTTCATCCATGAGGCCCGGCTGGAGCGGGAGGACGCGGCCCTCCTCCGCGCGATGGGGGTGTGCATCGGCTCGCGCGTGCGGATCAACCGCGTGGGCGACCCGATCGTGGTGGCCGTCACGCGGGGGCGGTCGAAGAACTGCCGGTGCGGGGGAGCCGGCGGCGGCTGCCGGATCGGCCTGGCGCGTGAGCTGGCCGAGCGGATTATGGTGGTGGTGTCTGCCGCGGAGGACGCCGCGGCATGAGCACCCACCCGGGGACGACGAGCGCGGCGATCGAGCAGGGCGCACGCGCGGCGGGGGGGGATCAGCCACCGGGGGCGCGCGTCACGATCGCGCTCATCGGCAACCCCAACACCGGGAAGACGACGCTCTTCAACGCGATCTCGGGCCTTCGGCACAAGACGGCCAACTTCCCCGGCACCACGCTCGAGGCGCGGCTGGCCAACGTGAAGGCGGGCGTCGAGGGGGGTCGCGACGGGGAGCTGATCGACCTGCCGGGGATCTATTCGCTAGAGCTGGAGCAGATCGAGTCGCGGGTCTGCCGCGACGTGCTCGCGGGGCAGGCGGCCCCGGCGGGGACGCCGATCTCTTCGCCCGGCGTGGTCGTGGTGGTGGTCGATGCGGCGAACCTGGCGCGGAACATGGCGCTGGTGGGCGAGGTGGTCCGCCGGCGGCTGCCGACGGTGATCGCGGTGAACATGGTCGACGTCGCCGCCCGGCGCGGCGTGACGCTCGACGCGCGGGCGCTCGGCGAGGCGCTGGGGTGCGAGGCCGTCTTGACCAATGCGCGGCTCGGCGCGGGCGTGGTCGATCTGCGGCACGCGATCCGGCGGGCGCGGATCCCCGCGCCGGTCGAGGCCGTCCCCGGCGACGACGACGGCCTGATCGCCTGGGCCGAGGCGATGGCCGAGCGGGCGCACGTGGCGGCGCACGCCGCGCCCACGCCCGGGGGGATCCTCGCGCGGGCTGAAGAATCGCAAGCGCGGGCCGAGGAGTACGCCCAGCGGCACGCAAGCGACGAGACCCGCAGCGACAAGATCGACCGCGTCGTGCTCCACCCGGCGTGGGGGCTGGCGGTCTTCGCGCTGGTGATGACCGGGCTGTTCTACTCGATCTTCGCCATCGCGGCCTACCCGATGGACGGCATCGAATGGCTCTTTGCTCAGCTCGGCGGGCTCGTCGAGGCGTCGATGGGGGAGGGGATCCTCCGCGACCTGCTCGCCAGCGGCGTGGTGGGGGGCGTGGCGGGGACGCTGGTCTTTTTGCCGCAGATCTGCCTGCTCTTCTTCCTGATCTCGATCCTGGAAGACACCGGCTATCTGGCGCGGGCGGCGCTGCTGATGGACCGGATGCTGCGGCCGTTCGGCCTGCCGGGGCACGCCTTTGTGCCGCTGCTGTCGAGTCATGCGTGCGCGCTGCCGGGGATCATGGCCTGCCGGGCGATCCCCGACCCGAAGGAGCGCCTCGCGGCGATCCTGGTCGCGCCGTTCATGTCCTGCTCGGCGCGGATCCCGGTGTACGTGCTCGTCACGACGCTCTTGTTCCGCGACAACCCGTTCATGGCGGCGCTGGCCTTCAGCGGCTGCTACGCGCTGGGGATCGTCGCGGGCGTGGTCTCGGCGCTGATCGCCCGGCGGACGCTCCTCCGCGGCCGGGCGAGGCCGATGGCGCTGGAGCTGCCGTCGTACAAAGCGCCGAGCCTGCGCACGGCGCTGGTGACGACGATCGACCGCGGCGGGGTCTTCTTGAAGAAGGCGGGGACGAACATCCTGGCGATCTCGATCGTCTTGTGGTGGCTGAGCTCGTACCCGCACGTCGGGCCGCCCGCCGAGGCGGCGGCGATCCGCGCCCAGGCGGTCGAAGCGCAGCACGAAAGCAAGCCGCAAGAAGAAATCGACGCGCTGCGCCGCCGCGCCGACGAGCTGGAGAACTCGCACGCGCTGGCCGAGTCGTACGCGGGGCGTCTGGGGAGGGTGGTCGAGCCGGTCTTTGAGCCGCTGGGGTATGACTGGCGGCTGTCGATCGGCGTGGTGACGTCCTTTGCCGCACGCGAGGTCTTCGGCACGACGATGATGGTCGTACTCAACGAGGACGAGGAGGCCGACATCGCCGACGAGGGGGTCTTCGAGACAATCGCCTCGGCCAAGCGCGACGACGGCGTGACACCGGTCTTCACGCGGGCCACGTCGTGGAGCCTGCTCGTGTATTACGTGCTGGCGATGCAGTGCCTGCCGACGCTGGCCGTCACGGCGCGGGAGAGCGGCTCGTGGAAGTGGGCCGGCGTGCAGCTCGCCTGGATGTGCGGCGTGGCGTACGTGGCGGCGCTCATCACCTACCAGGTGCTCGCGTAATGCCGCGGCTGTGTGGACAGGTCTTCGGCGCGTTCCCGGTCCACGACTGGCAGTTCTGGGTGGCGACGGGGGTCGCGATCGCCGCGGCGGCGTGGCTGGCGTGGAAGCTGCTGCCTTTGCCGATGCTCAAGCGCTGGCGGCGCGGGCGTCGCGGCAAGCGGGCCACGCTCACGATCGAAGGAGAAAAACCAGCGGATCGAGGGAAAACCTGATGCACAGGCGGGACGCCTGTGCCACGGAGAATCGCGTTCCATCGCGATACCGTTCGCCCATGCACGCAAGACCCTCGCGACTCGGCCATACCGCGCTCGGCAAGGTCTTCACGATCGTCTCGTGGCTCGCCTTTGCGCCCATCGGCGCGGCGGCGCTGGCGTGGCTCTTCGCCGGCTTTGCGTGGAAGATCGACCTGGTCGCCAACCTCGGCGCGCAGTGCCTGCTCGTCACCCTGCCGTTCCTGGCCTTGTGGACGCTCACGCGGAGGTGGACGCTGGCGTGCCTCACCCTCGCGGCGTGCCTCAGCCACGCCTGCGCGATCGGGATGCACCGCGCCCTGTGGCTGCCGACGCGGGAATCGGCGTGGGCGTTCGGCAACCCAACGCCCCCCCCGCCCGCACCACACACACCGGCCGACGACGGCCTGCTGCGGATCGTGCACTTCAACGCCAGCTCGTACAACAGCCCGCAGGAGCTGATCGAGCGGATCCGCACCTGCGGGGCCGACGTGGTCTCGTGGACGGAGATCTCGTGGTCGATGTACGCGACGATGGTCGACACCACGCCGCTCGAGGAGGAATACCCGTACCGCGTCGTCCGCGACTTCGTCCCCGGCGCGGCGTACACCGGCGCGGGGTGGGGGTTCATCCTCAGCAGGCTGCCGATGGAGCCGTTCCCCCTCGACGGCGTCGTCGATGACGCGCTCAAGCGCGAATACCTCGCCTGCGTGCTGACGGTGCCTGGAAAGAACGGCACGGCGGACACGCGGGTCGGCGTGCTGGCGCTGCACCCGTTGTCGCCGCGGACCGAGGAGCGGTGGGTGATGGGGAACATCGTGAACGATGCCGCGGTCGAGATCGTGGACGCGATGCGCGGCGAGGGGCTTGAGGTGATCGTGCTGGCGGACCTGAACTCGACGCCCAGCGGCGTGCGCTCGCACCGGCTCTGCGGCGGGACGGCCCGCGGCGGGCTCAGCCGCGGCAAGCCGGTCTTCGAGTTTGTCGGGACCTACCCGGCGAAGTGGGCGTGGCCCTGGCGCGTGGCGATCGACGACGTGTTCTTCTCGGAGGGGCTGGCGCTCCGCTCGTGGCGGCTCGGCGAGCCGATGGGCTCCGACCACGTGCCGGTGTACGTCGAGATCGCGCCGACGGAGTAAATGGCCAGGAGCAGTCATCTCATCGGGGGGGCGGGGCGGGCGCGGGCGCGGGCGCTCCGTTGAGCCGGGGCCGAGAAAATAGTCGTTTTTCTCTTCCTCTTCGGGCCTGTTCCGGCGCATGATGGAGTTGCCGGCCGCCACGATCCGCGGCCGATCCGCCACTTCGTTCTCTCCGTGCGGCGGCCTCGCGTCGCCGCGTGCTCATCCAGGAGGCTCCGCCATGATGAAGACTTCCCGGGGGTTGGCGTGCGCGTTGGGCCCACGCCGTCCGCGCCGTGCCCGTTGTGCCGCGCTCGCCGCGGCGTGCTCGCTCGCCGCGGCCGCGTACGCCGACGTGGGCGACTTCGGCGACGTCTGCCACCTGTTCATCCCCGGCATGACCGACCTCGACCAGGTCCGCGGGCCGGGGCCGGGCATCGACGCCCTGCCCAACAACGGCACGCAGTACTGCGTGCCGACCTGCCAGATGGACCTCATCAAGTATCTGGCCAACAACGGCTACCCGGCGATTGTGCCGCCCGGCCCCGGGCCTTGGACGACGCCGGCCGTCTACAACGACCACACGCAGTACCTCGCGCTGATGGGCTTTGCGATGGGCACCAGCCCGACCGGGGGCACGGGCGGCACGGGGGCCAACAACGGCATCCAGAACTGGCTCGACACGTTCGACCCCAACGGCGACATCACCTTCACCTCCAAGTTCCGCACCAGCACCGACGCGCCCGAGCTGGGCGACTTCGCCCTGGCGATCCTCTGCGGGCAGCTCACCTCCGGCTCGGTCGGCTGGTACTCGCAAGGGGCCGGCAGCGTGTGGACGCGCAACGGCGGGCACTGCTTCCCGCTCACCGGCCTGCCGGGCTTCTGCACGGCGAGCCGTTCGGTCACGATCCGCGACCCGGGCGACGGCGGGAACCAGACCACGCAGTCCTCGCCGCTGACCGTGACCTACCCGATCTTCACGCGGAACGCGACGTTCCAGTCGATCGACTCGATGGGCAACGTCTCGTCGTACACCGGGCCGCTCGAGCAGATGGTCGGCTACGGCAGCGGGGGCAACTCCGGGCACCTCGACGGGTTCCGGGCCTACGCCGCCAAATACGGCATCACGTACGACGGCTTCGGGATGAACATGGTCATCCCGCACGCGGGGTTCACGGTGCCGACGCCGCACACGCACATCGACATCCCCGGCGGGGGCAACGCCGTCCTCGACATGGCGATGCACCCCAACCTCGTCTACGTCGACGTGCTGTACACCGACCCCGCGTCGCAGCAGGTCAAGCTGATGCGCACCGCGCCCAACGTCGGCACGAGCGTGCCGATCGCGCTCCCCGCCGGCGGGCCGCCGGCGCAGCGGCTCGTGCACGGCAAGAGCTGGAAGAACGTCTATGTCTCCTGCGGCACGCTGCTCTGCTGCCTCATCGTCAACGCCGACGGGTCGACGCAGATCCAGCGCGACATCGGCCTGCCCGGCGTCCCGGCGGCGATGACCTACGACCAGAAGAACCGGCGGCTGCTGGCGCTCGTGCCGTCGCTGCACGCGGTGCTGGAGATCGCCGAGGACCTCTCCGGCTATGAGCGGCGCGATCTGCCCGAGGACGTCGGGATCGGCGTGGAGACTCGGATGATCGTCTGCCCCAAAGGGGCGTACCTGTGGCTGGTGACGCCCGGCACGCCGGGGGCGGTCGGCCTCCTGCCGCGGCGCGAGGGCGGGTACGACGTGATGGGCAAGATCCAGGATCCGTCGGTCGACGACCCGACGGACGTCGACGCCGACGACCGCGGGCACGTCTTCATCGCCTCGGGCGGCGTGGTGCACGAGTTTGCGATCGTCGACGAGGGGGGCGAGTGGGTCGCGGTGGCGCAGCCGTATTTCGGCGGCGACTACCGCACGGTGAAACGCTTCGGCGTGCTCCGCAGCCGGAACAACATCGACCCGAACATCCACGACGCGCCGCAGTGGAACGACGTGCTGCCGACGCAGTTCAACGCGGGCGCGCCCGAGTGCCTGGCCGACTTCAACGGCGTCAACGGCGTCACGGTGCAGGACATCTTCGACTTCCTGACGGCGTGGCTCAACGGCGACCGCTCGGCCAACGTCAACGGCGTCAACGGCGTGACGGTGCAGGACATCTTCGACTTCCTGACGATGTGGCTGAGCGGCTGCCAGCCGCCGGTGTGACGCACGCAGAGGGATGACGCACGCACGAAAGCCGAGGGTCGGGCACCTCGGCTTTGGCGTCTTTGCGCGGACCGCGGTCGCGTTTTTACCGGCGGCGGCGGGTGGTGGTGTGCATCGCGCCGAGCCCGAGCAGCAACGCGCCCGCGGGCGTCGGGCCGGGGATCGCGGCTTGGAAGAACCACGAATGGAGCTGGTGCCGCTCGACCGCGCCGGCCCCGCCGGTCGCCGCCGTGAAACCGACGTACGCCGAGCCCTCGTCGAGCGACAGCAGCGACGAGAGGTCGACCGCCACGCTGAGCACGGGGAGCGCCGCGGCGTCCAGGTACAGATCGAGCCGGCCTTCGGCGTCGTAGACGACGCGGACGGTGTGGGCCTCGCCGTCGGCCCAGTCGATCGGCCCGCCGAACGCGCCCAGCGAGGCTTCCTGCGCCGGCGAGTTGGGGGCCGTGCCCGCCGACTGCACGGAGATGTGCAGGTGCGAATCGAAGTCGTCCCAGTTGTTCTGGTTGTTCCAGGTGTCAAACTCGATCGCCAGCGAGTTGGCGATGCCGGGGACGGAGGGGTTGAGCAGGTTGGTGGCGTAGCCGATCGCCCCGCCGATGCCGCCGAGCGCGGCCTGCGAGTCGTTCTGGATGATGAACGCCAGCCCGTCGGAGCCCGGGCCGACGACGTCGGTGATCGAGAAGGTGAAGGTGGATTCGAACCCGCCGTCGACGTTGACCTTGCCCGTGCGGTAGACCGCGCCGCCCTGGTTGACGGCGGGGGGCGTGATCGAGAGCGTGTCGCCGCTCTGCACCGCGGCGGAGACGAGCGTGAGCCCGCCGGTCGACGAGAAATCGGGGTACGAGAAGGTGAACGCGGCCTCCGCCGACCCGGCGGCGAGGGCCACCGGCACGGCGCTGAGCGCGCCACACATCCGGGTGCGTGTCGAAACCAACATCGGTGCGCTCCCTCTGAAACCAGGACGAACGAAGGGGGGTGGGGGGCACAGAGCATACCACGCCGCGTCCCCGCACGCTCCCTATCGACACCGCCGCCGGTTGGGCATGAGCGGCACGCCCCCATGCAGGGGATGCCCACGGCGCGCCTCTCGGACGCGGCCGATAGAACCGGTGGGAGCCGCCGAGAGACGGCCGTCGCGTACGCGGACGCATGTCGGCGCGTCGCGTTTCATGCGGAGGAGGCGTTCATGTGTGAAGGCCGTGTTATCGCCGCAGGAACTCGTCGATCATCGCGGAGCGGAGGACGACCTCTTCGATCGGTTTGCGGACGCGGCGGAAGACGCGGTAGGCCTCGCTGAGCAGGAGCGGGCTGGCGTAGCCGGTGATGAAGAGGAACGGCAGGTTGCGCTCGCGCATGGCGCGGGCGACGGGCTCGCTGGAGAGCCCGGCGAGATTAATGTCGAGCACGCCGGCGTCGCACTCGTTGCGCTCGATGAGCTCGAGGGCCTCGTCGATCGTCGAGACCGGCCCGACGATCTGGCACCCCATGGTGGAGAGCGCGTGCGCGACCGCCGCGGCGGCAAGATAAGAATCTTCTAATACAAGGATGCGCAGGCCGGTGAGGTCCTGCTCGGAGACGGTCGACGGGTTGTGGGAGGACTCGAACACGCATTGCCCCCTTGAGTGAAGAAGCCGGCCCCCGCTCATTGCAGACTACCGGATCGGCTTGCCCGCTGTCAACGCACCGCGCACGGATTCATACGCGGAAGAACCCTGGATTGGCCTTCCACCACATTATCAACGTCGCGGATGAGGGGGATGTTCATCTCGAAGACGATCCCAGACTCATCGTACCGGAGTTTCGCCGTGCCGCGCAGCTCGTAGGGGATCGCCCGTTCGATGAGCTCGGTCCCGAGCCCGTGGCGGGTCGGCGGCCGGACGGCCGGGCCGCCGTGCTCGGCCCACACCAGGCGCAGCGAAGGCGGGCGGTCGGGGGTCGACGCGGGGGGCGGGGTCTGCTCCCACGTCACGCGCACCTCGCCCGAGGGCGAGCTGAGCGCGCCGTATTTGGCGGCGTTGGTCGCCAGCTCGTTGAGCGCCATCGCGATCGGCTGAGCCGCACGCGCCGGGAGCGTGAGGTCCTGCCCGTCGATGTGGATGCGCCCCTGCGAGTCGGGGGCGTAGGTCCCCAGCGTCTGCTCGACCAGCGAGCGGAGCTGCGCGCCCTGCCACTTGGCGCTGGCCAGCGCCTGGTGCAGCCGGGCCAGCGCGCGCAGGCGGCCGAGGAACGACTCGAGGAACGCGGCCTGGTCCGACTTGGACCGGGCCGTCTGCTCGGCCAGCGACACGACCGTCGCGAGGTTGTTCTTCACGCGGTGGTCGAGCTCGGCCATGAGCAGCTGCTGGCGGCGGTCGGCGTTGACGCGCGCGGTCACGTCCTTGGCGAGCACGAGCGTCGCCGGCGAGCCGTCGAGCTCGATCGAGTCGGCGACGATCTCGGCCATGATCGACGAGCCGTCGGCCAGGCGGTGCTCCCACACGCCCAGGTCGCTCGGGCGGACCTGGCGGACGCTCAGCGGGTCGCGGGCGCGGGGGCGGTCCTTCTCCGGGTGCAGGTCGGTCGCCCGCAGCCGGAGGAACTCCTCACGGCTGTAGCCGTAGCGCGACAGCGCCGCGTCGTTGACGTCGGTGAAGCGGAGCGTCTGCGTGTCGTAGACCCACATCGCCTCGGGGTTGGCGTCAAAGAGCAGGCGGTAGCGGCTGGCGGTCTCGTCGAGCTCGGTCTCGACGCGGACGCGGTCGAGCTCGGCGGCGGCACGGGCGGCGAAGACGCTCATGACCTCCATCGGCCGCCGCGTCTGGTCGATCGTCGCGTCGTGCACGACGTTCAGGATGCCGATGACGTTCCCCTCGGCGTCGTTGAGCGGCACGCCGATGTACGCGACGGCGTGGAGGTCGGCGAGCATCCGGTCTTTGGGGAAGCGGTCCGTGACGCCGTCGACGATGTGGCACGCCTGCCCCGCCAGGACGCCCTCGCAGGGCGTGTCGGCGAGGGGGTATTCGCCGCCGTGGGTGATCGCCCCGTCGGCGTGCTGGGCGACGATGCGCACGCGGTCGAAGCGTTCGCCGGCGAGTTCGCCGACCGTCGCGATGCGCACGCCCAGCGCCTCGGTGAGCGCGTGCACGAGCGAGTCGAAGAACGCCGCACCGGCCGTCGTCGTCCCCTCGACCAGGCGCTTGAGCGCGTCCTCGGCGGCCTTGCGCTCGGTGATGTCGCGGAGCACGGCCATCACCGCCGGCCGCCCCTCGAAGTCGACGCGTGTCGCGACGGTCTCGACGTACAGGAGGCTGCCGTCCTCACGCCGCACGCGCAGCTCGCGCCTGGGCTGCGGCACGCCCTCGTTGAGCATCCGCTCCACCCGCTCCTGCACGGAAG
The DNA here is from genome assembly GCA_964652945.1 of uncultured Phycisphaeraceae bacterium. Taxonomy (GTDB): domain Bacteria; phylum Planctomycetota; class Phycisphaerae; order Phycisphaerales; family UBA1924; genus CAZZDW01. The sequence continues at coordinate 4,354 of CAZZDW010000056.1, read as the reverse complement.
GCAGCTCCTCTCCCGAGAGGACGTCGCTGATCCGCCGACCGATCAGCGGCTGGAGCACCTGCCCCGACATCGCCACCGTCGCGGCCGTATTCGCGAAGATGATCTCCCCGCCGCGGTGCACGATCATCCCGTCGGGCATGAGCTGGACGAGGCTGCGGTAGAGCCCTTCGGCCTGGCGCAGCTCCTCGTCGGCCCGGTGCCGTTGGATCGCCACGCCCACCAGGTGGGCCGCGGCGGCGATGCGCTCGCGCTCCTCGGCGCGCGGGGTCGAGGGGCGGTCGCGGTAGAGGGCGAACGAGCCGAGCACCTTGCCCGCCGAGCCGCGGATCGGCTGGCTCCAGCACGAGCGGAGCCCGAAGCCGCTCATCCGGTCCCACAGGGCGGCCCATTTGGGGTCGGTGGCGAGGTCTTCGCAGACGACCGGCTCGCCGAGCGCCATCGCGCTGCCGCACGCCCCGACCTCGGGGCCGATCGGCAGCTTGTCGACCAGCTCGAGGTAGGCCTTGGGCAGCGAGGGCCCGGCGGCGGAGCGCATGATGGTGTCCGAGCCGCCGCCCTCCCCGTCGCGGGCCTGCTCGCTGAACATCACCGACGCCCTGGCCCCCGGGAACTGCTGCTCGATCGTCGTGCAGATGTCGTCGAGGAGGCCGTGCAGGTCGTCCCCCTCGGCCAGGCGCTGCAGGACGCGGTTCTGCTCGTCGAGCCAGCGCTGCGCGAGCACCCGCGGCGTCATGTCGATGTGGCACCCGGCGATGCGCACCGGCTTGCCGCTCGAATCGTGGATCAGCTCGCCCCGCGAGAGGATCCAGCGGTACGAGCCGTCCTTGTGCTTGAAGCGGACGAGCTGCTCGTACCCGCCGCCCTTGCCCCTCGCGCCCGCGCTGGCCAGGTATTCCTTGAAGCGGCGCTCGCTGGGTTCGCGGTCTTCGGGGTGGCCCATCTCGGCGATGTTGAGATGCTTCGGGAACTCGTGCGGCTTGTACCCGAGCTGGGCGAACCACGTGTCCGACAGGCTTATCTGGTTGGTCGCCAGGTCGAGGTCCCACAGCCCGATCCCCCCCGAGCGCAGCGCCAGGTCGAGCTGCTGCTGGGCCCGGCGGATCTGCACGATCGTCCGGCTCACCAAAAAGTAGATCACGCCGGCGCTGAGCAGCACGAACAGCGAGCCCTTGAACGACTGCACCCGCGCGGCCGTCGCGGGGTCGGCAAAGAGCCAGGCGACGGCCCCGTCGGTGAACCAGATCCACGCCAGGGCGGCCAGGAGGTACAGCCCGGCGATGACGCCGGCGATGATGATCGGCGATCGCCGCGTCTGGTCCATCCGCAGGACCGGGTAGTTGACGCTCATACCAGGGCTCCATGTTCCCGCGTCGTCATCCTGGGCGCACGGGGGCGGCCACGCCGCACAAGAGCGTACCGGAAATCGGGCGTATCATCACTGTGCTGTTGTTAATGCGCTCCTGTTTTCGGGGGCTTTCCTGATTCTCGCCGAGGCCCGCAATGACCACCGACATCCGCGCCCTGCTTGGTTCCGACGCCGACAGCCTGCTCACGCACGAATCGGGGACGATCGCCCGTTCGGCGCTGCACCTGCCGGGGCCGGACTTCGTCGACCGCGTCTTCTCGCAGACCGACCGGCCGGTGCCGGTGCTCCGCAGCTTCCAGAACCTGCTCAACCACGGCCGCCTCGGCGGCACCGGGTACGTCAGCATCCTCCCCGTCGATCAGGGGGTCGAGCACTCGGCCGGCGCGTCGTTTGCCCCCAACCCGGCGTACTTCGACCCGGAGAACATCGTCAAGCTGGCGATCGAGGGGGGCTGCAACGCCGTCGCGTCGACGTTCGGCGTCCTCGGGGCCGTCGCCCGCAAGTACGCCCACAAGATCCCCTTCCTGGTGAAGTTCAACCACAACGAGATTCTGTCCTATCCCAACACGTTTGACCAGACGCCGTATGGCACGATCCGCCAGTGCTACGAGATGGGGGCGGTCGCGGTGGGGGCGACGATCTACTTCGGCTCCGAAGAGAGCCGCCGGCAGATCATCGAGGTCGCCGAGATGTTCGAGGAGGCGCACAGCCTGGGCATGGTCACCGTGCTGTGGTGCTACACGCGGAACAACGCCTTCAAGGTCAAGGGGGCCGACGGCAAGAGCACCGACTACCACGCCTCGGCCGACCTGACCGGGCAGGCCAACCACCTGGGCGCGACGATCCAGGCCGACATCATCAAGCAGAAGCTCCCCACCAACAACGGCGGGTACGCCGCCCTCAACGCGGGCTCGTCGGCCTACGGCAAGTGGGACAAGCGGGTGTACACGCAGCTCTGCGGCTCGGACGAATCCGGCAAGGGCGGGCACCCCATCGACCTCTGCCGTTACCAGCTCGCCAACGGCTATATGGGGCGCGTGCCGCTGATCAACTCGGGGGGCGAGAGCAAGGGCGCCAGCGACCTGGCCGAGGCGGTCGCGACGGCGGTCATCAACAAGCGGGCGGGCGGCATGGGCCTGATCTCCGGCCGAAAGGCGTTCCAGAAGCCGATGAAGGACGGCGTCGCCCTGCTGCACGCCGTGCAGGACGTGTACCTCGACAAGAGCGTCGAGGTGGCGTGAGTGGGGAAAAGGCCATTGGCCAGTGGCCATTGGCGAGCCATGTCTCCGTGTCGAGCCGGGCGCTCTTGTACGAGACGCGAAGCGCAAGCGAGCGTCGGCCACTCCAGCGTCTCGCCTGTCAACAAGTTCGCATCACATAGAGCCTCTCGCGCAAGCGAGAGGTTTTTTATATCGTGCGATCAGTCGATCGGGTCGGCGTCGAGCCGCAGAAGCTCGGTGAGCATCCGCTCGTTCATCGGCAGACGATCGACGCAGGGGTGCAGGCGGACGCGCGTGCCGTCGACCGTGAACGGCACGTCCCGCAGCGGCATCTCGATCACGCCCGACCAGCAGCTCGTTTCGTCCTGATCGTGCAGCACCGACCGGTAATCCGGCGTGATGCGCACGATCAGGCCGTCGAGCGGCAGCCACCACTCGCCGGTCGCGGTGTCAAACTCGGCCAGCGCGTCGACGTCGGCCCACTGCCGCATATAGGCGTATTCCGTCTCTTTGGGACGGGCGACCACCCGCCCGTCCCGCAGCAGTTCGAGTTGATAAGGCACGTTGAACACCGAATCCCAGAAGTCGGTGCGTTCCCACTGCCGCACCGCGACCATGGACATGTTCTCGAAATACCCGCTCGCCGCCAGCACGCTCGTGAAGTCCTCTACGAATACCGGATCATCGCGCAGATCGATACTCTCGCCGATCGTCCGCACGCCCTCTACCCGGACAGACACGCGGCGGCGGCGCATGGTGCCGTATCGCCCCGCGATCGATACCTCTATCTCGTATGTATTCTCCCCAAGCCGCGGCGGCGGCAGGTCGATCCAGTACGGATCACGCGGGCCAAAGCCGCAGCCGCAATAGGTCATTGGCGAGATGTAGTTGATCCCTTCTTGGCCGGCCGCGGCCTCGCTGCGGATCCGAACCGTTCGGCCTTCAAAGTACGACACCGTCGTCCACACATGGTCGACCCATAGGCGCACCGGCTCATCGATCGGCCATTTCTCCCGCGTCGTGACCAGCGTGTTCCAATCGATCTTGGCCAGCGACAACTCGCGCTGGCTTGCCAGCCACTTGTCCCACGGCGTTGCCGCGCCATAACTCAGCCGACTCACCAGTGGCCACGCTTCTTTGGACGAAAAATCATCCACCGTGAGCAGGTACCACGCCGTCGGCACCAGGCCGCGCCATCCCTCGCGCCCCGGCGTGCCGATGAGGGCCGTCTGCCACGCCAGGCACAGCAGCACCAGCGCGATCGGCAGGCGTTTCCACCGACGCCGTGTGCGTTGCAGGGCGCAGACGCCGCGGGCGGACTTGCCGCATTCCGGGCAGACATACCGCGGCGTCAACGTCGTGTGATCCCCCACGACCCGGGCGTCGACCGCCGCCGGGTGCGCCTGGGCCATGTCGTACCAGCAGCGGGGGCATCGCCTCCGCGTCAGCCGCCGGCTCTGCCGGACGAACGGCCGCCCGTCCGAGAAGAGCGCCCACACCACGACCCCCGCCGCCGCCAAGACCAGCACGCCCGCCAGCGACCAGCAGACCCACTGCGTAACCGAGACGGCGGGGAGCATGAGGCATTTCCCTCGACTACGCCGGGCGCACTGCCGAACAGCCCCCCGCCCACGGGCCTGCTGTTCGCGCTACGCACGGATTTCAGCCGCGGTTTCGCCGTCCCGGTCTTCCGCGGCTGCCCTCCTCTTCCGTTTTTCCCCAACATGGGCGACCGGCCAGGCGGCAGGCGGCGGGGAGGGGGGAGGGG
>CAZZDW010000055.1:0-22349 GCA_964652945.1 uncultured Phycisphaeraceae bacterium | reverse complement strand
CCCCCCCCCCCCCCCCCCCCCCCCCCCCCCCCCCCCCCCCCCCCCCCCCCCGCCGATGCGCGCGGCGCCGAGCGCGAGCATCGAGGCCGCGATGACCTCGGCGCAGCGCTTGGTGAAGGACAAGGCCGCCGGCCAGGGCGGGCTGTTTGGCATGGGGGGCGGCGACGATGCGTCCGCGGCGGAAACCACCGGCGACACCACCGCTGGGGGGGGGCTTGCGAAGGTCTCGCCGTGGAGCGAGAGCGAGACGCTGGCGAAAGAAAAAGAGGTGCTCGGGTTCTACGTCTCGAGCCACCCGCTGGCGGCGTGGCGTCGCTGGGCCAACGTCTTCGCCACCGCGTCGACCGAAACCGCGCGGCAGATGCGGCAGGACCAGCGCGTCGTGCTGCCGGTCGTGGTGCAGGCGGTGCGGCAGCTCGTCGTCAAGAGCGGGCGCTCGGCCGGGCAGAAGATGGCGATCGTCACCTTCGAGGACGAGACGAGCACCGTCGAGGGCGTGCTCTTTGCCGATTGCTACGCGCAGTTCGCCCACCTCATCCAGCCGGACCAGATCGTCTTCCTGCTGGGGCGCGTCGACCGCTCGCGCGCGGGCGGCGGTGGTGGTGGTGGGGGCGGAGGAAACAAGAACGGCGATGAGGAGAACGGCGGCGGGAACAACGGCGGGGGAAATAATGGCGGCGTCCAGATCATCACGGAGCGCGTGGTGCCGATCGAGGGGACGCCGCTCAGCCCCGGGCGGCTGTGGATCCGCGTGGACGCCGAGCAGCTCAACGGCACCGCCGAGACCGCGCTGACCGAGCTCGCCGGCACGCTGATGTCGCCCGCCGCACACCGGGCGGCGGATGGTGAAACGCAGGAGGGGGCGATGCGCATCGAGGGGGCGAGCGCCGAGGTGGCCGCCGCGGCCAAGGCCGGGAGCACCGGCGGAGGGGTCTTCCCGGTCGACCTGGTCGTCGACACGGCCGGCGGGCGGGTGATCGTCGAGGCGGGGCCGATGATGCGGGCCTCGCTCGAGCCGTCGCTGGTCGACGCGATCACCGGCATCGTCGGCGAACAGAGCGTCCGCGTCTTCCGCGGCGTGGCCGTCGAGGTGACCGACCGCAATGCCAGAGGTGGAGCTCCGGCGTGGAAGAACGGGAAGAAGGCGGGGTGACGGATTACGTCGAGCCAGACGTGCCGTCTTCGGCCGCGTCGCGGGCGCGCTGTTCGAGCAGCTCCATGTAGCTGTAGAGGTCTTCGATCGCGGCGAGCGAGAAGACCACATACATGATGCCGACTATCGGCGTCAGCGCGAGCGACGCCCCGAAGGTGAACGGGGCAAGCAATACGGCAAGGCCGATGATCGCGATGCAGACCAGTGCGGTCACGCTCATGCGGCGTTGCAGCGGATGCTGGCGAGAACGGATGAGCAACAGGCCGGCGATGTTGCGGGTGAGCCACGCGATGGGCGCGAGTATGCAGCAGGTGAGCAGCACGCCGGGGTCGTTGTTCCAGGTGTTGCCGTTCGGCGTTGCCGTGAGCATCTGATCGAGGAAGACCAAGATGCACGGGATCAGCACCGCGGCGAAGACCACGGCGGCGATGCGTGTGATGAGGCTGAGGGCCGTGTCGCGATCGGCCCTGCGTCGCCGGTGTGGCGAGGGTGAGTCCGAGGCCGCGGTCCATCCTCGCCCGGGGTGTGCGACCTTCCACCACCCGAAGGCCGACGCGCCGAGAAGCCCCGCGCAGACCGCGTTCACAGCCATGACGGGAAGACGGCCGATGTAGCCGTTGTTGTCCATGGTGAGAAACGACCCGATGAACGCGACCCCGAGCGCCGGGATGGAGCCGATACCGATGATCAGCAGCACGCGGGCGCCACGCCGCATGGAGGAGACCGCCTCCGGCCCGAGCCGGTCCATCGGCGACTGGCGGAGCGTGTGCTCGATCGGCTCGCCGCATTCGGGGCATTTGCCGTCGGCCGGCAGGCTCGACAGGTCGTAGCGGCAGGCGACGCACGAGACGCCGGGCGGCAGGCCCCCCGGCAGGCCCCCCGGCAGGCCCCCCGGCAACCCCCGCGGCACGCTCGCCGGCGGCGGTGCGGCGTGCGGAAGCTCGGTCGGCGCGTCGGGCATGGTGGCGGCTCAAAGAATACATCACGCGCCGGGATATGCGTCGCGGGTTGTTTCTTGTTCATCATCCTGTGCCGGCAGCGGGCGGTGCGTCGAGGGCGGCCGCGTCGGCTGGCTCATCGCGCGGTGCAGGTTGTCGAGGGCCGAGATCGTCGCGCCGAAGATCGCCAGCGGCACCACGGCCACCAGCACGCTCGCGCACACCGGCACCAGCCCCGCCACCGCCGCCAAGAGCGGCAGCGCGACGACCGCCGCCACCGCGGCCAGGCACTCGCCGCGCCCCGAGCCCGGCGTGTCGGGAAGACGCACGCGGATCAGCAGCATCCCCGCGGTGTACCGCGCGACCCCCGCGGCGGCCGCGGCGAGCCCGACCAGCCACAGCTCGCGCCCCGATGGTGTCGGCACGCCGAAGGCGATGAGGGTGACCACGACGCCGACGAGCGCAGTGTAGAGCACGCCGGCGGCGCGGACGATCCAGCAGAGGCCGGCGTGCCGCCGCAGCGGGTTCTCGGGCGGGGCGGCGACCCACCACCACCCCGCGAGCGTGCCGAACAGCCATGCGTAGACGGGCAGCGCGATGACGAGCCCCAGGCCGCTGGAGATCCCGAGGGCGACGACGATCGCGCCGGGGAGGAGGATCGCGTGGCAGAGGACCAGGCACGTCGAGCCGCGGCGGATGGTCTTGGCGGTCTCGAGCCCCCACACGGCGGCCGGCGAGGGGACGAGCGTGGCGGCGATCGGCTCGCCGCATTCGGGGCAGCGCGCATCGCCCGGCAGGCCGAAGAGGTCGTAGCCGCAGCCGACGCAGGAGAGGTGCGCGTCGAGCGGGCGCAGCCCGCCGGTCTGCGGCGTGCAGTGCGGCGCGGGTTGGTGCGGCGAATCACTCATCACGCTCGTTCTTCTGTTCGCTCGGCGGGCGGCGAGGATGCGGCAACGGGTTCAGCGGGCGGTTGCGGCGGCCGTGCGGTGCTCATCGTCTGGGCGAGCCCGTTGAAGGCGATGATGCACCAGATGAGCTGCGCGAGCAGGCACCCGCCGATGACGAGCCACAGCATGCAGACGTTCGTCACCGAGAGCAGCACGAACGCGCCGACGCCGAGCGAGCCGGCGGCGATCGCGTAGACGCAGGCCTTGCGGTCGCCGTTGCGTGTCTGCGGCAGGCGGCTGCGGACGAGGAGCATGCCGCCGATAAAGCGCGTCGGCACGCAGGCGAGGGACACGAAAAACACGAATGTCAGCAAGCCGGTGTTGGAGGCCGGGCCGCCGGCAAACGCCGCCGCGATGAGCGCGCCGAACGTCGGGATCACCAGGAAGGTCAGCAGCCCGGCGATGCGGACGATCCAGCAGAGCATCGCGTGCCGTGCGGGCGAGCCGGTGATGAGTGTCGGCCGCGGCGGCGTCGCGACGAGCCACCAGCCGACCTGCATGAGCAGTTGCCAGAGCCCGATGAGGGTAAGCAAGAGCAGTGGGAACTCCGCCGCGACGCAGATCATGCCTAGAAAAAAGCCGACGAGCAGGTAGCCCTGGCAGAAGATGAGCAGCTTGGCGCCGCGGCGGATCCTGCGGGCCTGCCGAAAGCCGAAGCGGGCGGTGACCGGGTCGACGAGCGTCGCGGCGATCGGCTCGCCGCATTCGGGGCAGCGTGCGTCTTCGGCGAGACCGAAGAGGTCGTAGCCGCAGCCGACGCAGGGGAGGTGGGTGTCGAGTACGTTCATGATCAACGTCAGCAATCGATGGGTTTTCTCGGCAACAATGGATTTGCCAGATATGAAGCACTGTTGTTCATACGAGACGCGGCCGGAAGGGAGCGTGTCCGTATTTCCCGTGCCCAACACGCTCGCTCACGCTCGCGTCTCGTACGAGAGTGCCAGGGTTTGATTTGGAGCTGAGAACTCGCCGATTTCATCGTCCGATCATTCAAGGGTCTTTTCCTTCTCATGGCGCTCGGCCTTCCGCCCCGCCCACTCGAAGACGAGCAGATCGGCGACGTTGGCCAGCGCGGCGATGGTGAACGCCCACGCCAGGCACGCCAGCACGATCATCGGCAGGACGAGCAGCCCGCCGCCCGGCCCGCCGTTGAAGGCGAGCGCGTACCCGACCATCACGCCGCCCGTGAGGCCGAGCAGCGCCAGCGTCACGAACGTGTGCAGCGCGAGGTCCTTCGGCCACGGGTACACGCGGCGGAGCAGCCTGTGCAGCGCCCACGAACCCGCCAGGTCGCGCACCCACCACATGCCCAGGCCGAGCAGAAAGAGGATCTCCGGCGTGCTGTTCCACGGCGGCACGCGGGTGAACTCTTCATACGCGGACCACGCCAGCAGCAGCGGCGCGGCGGCCCCCGCCGCACGCGAGCACCACGCGATCGGCCCCGCCCAGAAGCTCGGCACGCCGCGCGGCGGGGTCACCGCCAGCCACCAGCCGATCGTGTCCACGCTCAGCCACACCGCCGCGACCGTCGCCGTGAGGAGCGGGAAGTTGAAACCGTTCGGCCCCACAACGTTCGAGACGAAGATGAAGAGCGCGATCGTGAGGATCGGCACGAGCGTCTTGGCCGCGGCGGAGAAGGCGGCGACCCGCGCCCCGAGCTGCACCAGCCGCGCCGCGTCCGGCCCGAGGATGGTGTTGACCATGAAGCGGCGCGAGGCCTTGAGCGTCCTGCCGCATTCGGGGCACGGGGCTTCGTGGGGCGTCCCGGCGAGGTCGTAGCCGCAGACCAGGCAGGCCATGCCCGGCAGAGGTCGCCGGGAGGTCGGCGGCGGCGCGGGTTCTGCGGCGTGGTCGCTCACGGTGACAGATTAACCGATTCCGCGGGTTCCGGTGTTCGATCGCCGTGCAATAATCATGCGTTGCACGCGTCCCTTGCGCCACCCCCGCGAGGGTCTTCTCCACAGCGCACACCGGCCAGGGGGGCTTGGCCGATGAACAGGCATTCGGCAGTCGGCAACCGGCATTCGGAATACCGCTGGCGTGGTTTCAACGAATGCCGAATGCCGATTGCCCAATGCCGGGAGTTTGATTCATGCCCGAGACCAAGTGGACCAAGAAGGACCTGCTGTCGCGCCCCGTCAAGCACGTCGACATCACGAGCTTTGATGCACGGCCGGTGGTCGACGCGTACCGCCAGATGGCGTTTACCAGCCGCACGCTCGCCCAGGCGGCCGACATCTACTCGATGATGCTCAAGGACAAGGAGTGCGCCGTCATCCTCACGATGGCCGGCTCGCTCGTCTCGGCCGGGCTCAAGAAGGCGATCATCACCCTCGTCGAGAACAACATGATCGACGCGATCGTCTCGACGGGCGCCAACATCGTCGACCAGGACTTCTTCGAGGGCCTCGGCTTCAAGCACTACATCGCGCCCGGCTCGCCCGAGGCTCCGCCGGTTGATGATCTCACGCTGCGCGACCTGATGATCGACCGCATCTACGACACCTACATCAACGAGGACGACCTCCGCGACTGCGACGACACCACCAAGAAGATCTTTGATGGGTTTGCGCCCGGGGCGTATTCGTCTCGCGAGTTCATCGACGCGATGGGCGAGTATCTCGTCGCCAAGCACCCCAAGAACGAGTCGATCGTCAAGACGTGCCACCAGAAGCGCGTGCCGATCTTCTGCCCGGCTTTCAGCGACTGCTCGGCCGGCTTCGGCATCGTGCTGCACCAGACGGAGAAGCTCGAACGCGGCGAGGCGTGCGTCGCCTTCGACTCCGGCAAGGATTTCCGCGAGCTGACTGATATTAAGTTGGCTTGCAAAGACACGGGCCTGCTCATGATGGGCGGCGGCGTGCCCAAGAACTTCGCCCAGGACATCGTCGTCGCCGCCGAGCTGCTCGCCGAGCGCAAGGGCGGCCGGGCCCGCGGCGACGTCGGCATGCATAAGTACGCCGTGCAGCTCACCGTCGCCGACTCGCGCGACGGGGCGCTCTCCGGCTCGACCCTCCGCGAGGCCTGCTCGTGGGGCAAGGTCGACGTCGTCCACGAACAGATGGTCTTCGGCGAGATCTCCTCGCTCATGCCCATCCTCGCCTCCGACGCCTACCACCGCGGCTCCTGGAAGAAACGCAAGGCCTTCCAGTTCGCCAACCTCTTCGAGAAGAGCGACGGCGCGCCGACCTACGCAGCCAAAGGCGGCAACGGCGTCAAGAAAAAGCTCGTCGCCCGGTAAAGACGAAACCGATCTTATGAACGTGAATAAGTCTGCCGTGTGAGCCGGGGCGTGCCGCCCCGGCTTTCGTTCTTTTGTCGATCCGTTGTGTTTGCATGTGCGAACGGGTATATATGGGCGTGGCCCAGCAACCGCCATCCTCGACTCCGCCGCTCTCACGCGGGCCGGCACCGCCCTGGCAACGGGCCGTCGTGTGGGTGCTGACGTGCAAGGCCACGCCGTGGCTGTGCGGCTTGGTATTGCTCTCTGGCGTTATAGCCTACAACGCTCCAAGCGGTATCTACTGCAGCATGGGTTCGTACATGTACTTTGTTGTGGACAAAGCCGACGCGGCGACATTCGTTGGAATGGTCGGTGATCAAGCGGTGAACGAGGCGATCGATGACGGCAAAGAAGTATGCACGGTCTTTTCCGCGCCGTTCTATAAGCCGAAGCGGTGTATACCGGTGTTGATCCCGTACGGGTGGTGGATGCGGGTCGATACGTTGAGAACGCTACCGCCCGAGACCGAAACGGAGATCCGTCGTCAAGCGATCCAACTCCATTCAGACGTGCTCAAGAGGCCGATACCTGTCGAATACACCGCCGATCTGCTCAAAGGCGATGCGGTTCGATACCAGGTGTATTGGCCGGGTGTGGCGTACTACCTGATCGTGATTCTGGCGGCGGTCATGCTCCCGATATCACTTGCGGTCGGCGCCCCGCTCGCCCGCGCCCGCCGCTTGGCCGAGTTGCGGGCAAAGCGGTCGCAGTGCCCCTCCTGTGGCTACTCCCTTCTCGGTCTACCAACGCACTCGCCGTGCCCGGAGTGCGGCGGCGCGACTCGGGCCCACTAAGAACCTGTATCCGCGCACGCCGGGGCGGCACGCCCGGCTCACGGAACCATCGCACGGCCGCTCCGCCTGCACGCCCCCGCCCGTCCCGCATCCTCCTCGCCGACGGTCGGTAGAGCTTTCGGGGGTTGTACAGGTTTATCGGGCCTGACCGGCCGGGGGGCGCTATCCTCTTCGCTCATTCCCATCAGAAAGGAACAGCCATGTCTTTGCGTACCCGTTGTTGGATGTCAACCGTGGCCGCTTGCTCGCTCATCGCGGCCCTTTCTTCACCCGCTCTGGCCCAGGACGAGATGAAACCAGTCACCCCCGCCAAGACCGAGCCGGCCAAGACCGAGCCCGCCGACAAAAAGCCGATGGACGACAAGCCCGCGGCCGACAAGCCCGCCGAGGCCCAGCCGGCGACGCCCGCCACCCCCGCGACCCCGGCCCCCGCCGCGGGTGAGCCCGCCGCCCCGGCCGAGCCCGTCGGCATCCCCGTCCCCGAGGGCGAGGTCGTCCACTCCCAGACCCTCGACAACGGCCTGCTCATCGAGGACCTCAAGATCGGTGACGGCTACGAGGTCGGCCCCAACGGCGCCGTCGTCGCCCTCTACCACGGCACCCGCAAGAACGACGGCTTCGTCTTCGACTCCGCCTTCCAGCGCGGCGAGCCCGTCGCCTTCCCCCTCTGGGGCGTCATCCCCGGCTGGCAGCAGGGCGTCCCCGGCATGAAGGTCGGCGGCGTCCGCCGTCTGACCATCCCCGCCGCCCTCGCCTACGGCGAGCAGGGCAACCGCCCCAACATCCCGCCGAACACCGACCTCGTCTTCGTCATCCAGCTCGTCGACGCCCTGCACATGGAAGACGTCAAGGAAGGCACCGGCGAAGAGGTCCACGGCCAGTGCGTCCCCGTCACCGCCTACACCATCACCGACGCCGACGGCAAGGAGATCGAGAAGGTCACCGCCGACGCCCCCTACGTCTGGCTGCCCGGCGAGTTCCGCGCCATCGACTTCGGCCTCGAGGGCATGAAGGTCGGCGGCACGCGCCACCTGCACGTCCCCAAGGAGATGAACGTCAGCGCCCCGCAGTTCGCCGGCACCCGCCCGCAGAATGTGCCGCTCGACATCGATCTCACCCTCATCGCCGTGCGCAACCTCGCGCCGAAGCGCTGAGCGCACCACATCATCGCATATCTATGAACCGGCCTCCTCTGAGGCCGGTTTTTTTATAGGACCCCGGATGAGGGAACTTTCCTTATAGACCCGTCAGGGAATTCACGGCATCCTAAGGGCGTGAAGAATGACTGGCCCATAAACATGACGTGTGCTCTGCACGAGCGACGGTTCGGCCCTTTTCGGACCTGCGTAGCCTGCAGAGACGTGCAAAAACACACGGTCGGCGTTGAAAACCATGCCGCCGGTGATAGTCTTAGCGAGTGTGGGGGACGTACCGCCTGATGTGGGGACATCGGGTGGTGTCGGAGCCGGGTGGCGGGTGGGTTGAGAGAAGAGAGAGACAACTTGCCGTCGGTCCGCTTGCCGCGGGTCGTCGTGTGTTGGTCTGCTCGTCGGCGCATGCCGTGGTTCCTGCTGGAACCGTCGCGGCGGTTCCGGCGGATCTTCTCCTGATGGTTCGGCGGCCGCGGGTTCTCGCGGCAGCCTCTTCCGGACGAGATCAGAGAGCAGGCAGCCGCGGCCGACCGGCCGATCGGTTCGTTGAAGGGTGTGCGCGTCGAAAGACGCGTACCGCCGGTTCTCTCTCGCTCGGAACAGAGCGGCGTTCGAAGGTGTTTGGCGAGCGGGCGGCTGCAAAGCCGTTCGGCGCGATCCTTCGCGACGTCCGCGGCTGAAACCCTCGCGAGTAGAGAGGAGATCGTGTGCACGCCCGCGGCGGAAGCCGTCGGCGACGTGCACGCGGCCGCCTCGGTCACGGCTCGGCGCCGGATGAGGCGGTGTTTGGAGGAATCGTGCGTCTCCTGCCCAGCGCTCCCTGTGGGAGCGGCGCGGCGGCCGCACGGAGAGATCGGCGCGCGTTGGACCCGTGCGCCGGGTTATGTCGGCTTTCTGCTCGCGGGCGTGCGCGCCCGGCGGTCGGAAGCCGGCCGTGCTCCGTGTTACGCAGGAGATCGACCTCCAATGGCCACCCTTTCCACTCAGCAGCTCAGCAACGCCAAGCGGCGCCCCGCGTCGGATCTCGTCATCGCGGCCACGGCGGCCGTCGCCCTCCTGTCCATGTGCGTCCCCGACGCGCAGGCCGACTTCGACTACCCCGACTTCTCCGACACCACCGGGCTCGTCATGAACGGCTCGGCGAGCACGCTGGGCAGCTCGATCCTCGTCGTGACGCCCGCGAACACGTCGCAGATCGGCTCGGTCTGGTACAACCAGAAGCAGGCCGTCGGCAGCGCCTTCACCTCCAGCTTCGAGTTCGTCATCTCCAACATCCACGGGCAGGGTTCCGATGGCTTCGCCTTCGTCATCCAGAACCAGTCCGTCAACGCCCTGGGCGGCTCGGGCGGCGCGCTCGGCTACGCCACCAACCTCATGAACCCCTCCGTCCCCGGCATCAGCAACTCGATCGCCATCGAGTTTGACCTGTGGAACAACCAGAACAACTGGCCCGACTTCAACAGCAACGCGCACATCTCCGTGCAGACCGACGGGCTCAACCCCAACAAACCGTCGGAGGCGTTCTCGCTGGGGGCGTTCCTCCTGCCCGTCGACTTCGCCGAGGGCTCGCTGCACCAGGTGCAGATCAACTACGCCGCCAACACGCTCGAGATCTTCCTGGATGACTTCTCCTCGCCGATCCTGTCGGTCGGCGTCAACCTGGCGACACTCTTGAACCTCGACAGCGGCAATCTCGCCTATGTCGGTCTGACGGCCGCGACGGGCGCGAACACCAACTCGCAGCAGCACGAGATCCGCTCGTGGAACTTCGCGGGGACGGTGCCCGCGCCGGGCGTGGGCGGGTCGCTGATCGCGGGGGGCGTGCTCGCCGGCGTCCGCCGCCGCCGCCGCCATTCCTGACAGTTCCTCCCGCGGATCGTGCCCCGGCGGGCGTTCGTCGTCGCCGACGCCGGGTTCCTTGTTCCGCGATGGTCCTTCCTCTCGCCGCGTACCCTGCGGGACGCGGAGGGAGAGCACAGTTTGCCCCGCTGGGGGACCGCCGCGTGCTGAGTTAACCCTCGGGAGCGCACTCGGCGGCCAGCACACAACAGCCGACCCGTCGGTCAGGACGAGTCGGCTGTCTGTGCGTTTTGAGGGCGTCTGGTGGCTCGGCTCTCCGAGCCGAGCGTGGGCGACCCATGTCCAGGCTCGCCCACGCACCGATCTGGAGATCGGTGCCACCAAAAACCATGTCCATCGGTCACCAATAGTCGATAGAGGGTTTCTTGGGCTATTGGTTGCCGAGGAGGCGGGATGGGCGTGCGCCGAGCAAAGCAGGGGACGATCGCGGCGTGGGGGATCATGTTCGGGATCGGCGTCGCCGGCGTGTTGTGGGGCCTGCAACAGCACGCCGTCGCCACGCGGCTCGCCGCCGTGCAGACCGCGGCCGCGAGCGCCGCCGAGGACCAGCACGAGCCGAAGATCGTCGAGATCACTCGCCTCGTACGTACGCTGAAAATCGTGACGGTGGAGATCGAGACGAGCGTCACGTCCGCGACGCACCACGACTCGTGGCGAGGCGATGTGGCCGCGTCGGTCCGCGCGCCGGTCCGCTACTTCTACGGCACCGACCTCGGCGACCCCGCCGCGACGGTCCGCCGCGACGCGCTGACGGGCGTGTACGTCTTCCGGCTGCCGCCGCCGCGGCGGCTGGCGACGCAGGTCTACACCGGGCAGGAGCAGTCCGACGTCGACGTGGGCTGGGGGCGGCTGCGCGACCGCGCGGGAGAGTACTACCTGGGCCTTGCGCGCGTGGGGCTGGCCGACGAGGCCGCGCGTGCGCCGCTGAGCTCGAAGGACGCCGCGGAGGTCGAACGGCTCACCCGCGAGCAGCTCGAAAACCTCGTGCGGGTGATCGCGGGCGACGAGGCCGTGGTGGACGTGCGGTTTGACCCCGCGCTCGCCGAGCGGCGGGCCAAGCAGGCGGGCGTTGAGACCGATGAGCGTTAGTTTTTCGAAGAACGCGGAGAACGCGGAGGGAAGCAGAGGCCGCGGAGATGAGATGATGAATATCAAACTTATCAATGTGTGCATCGGTCCAAGGAACCAAGTTGTTTTTCTCCGCGTCCTCCGTGACCTCCGTGTTCAAAGCTGGCTTTGTTCCGCGTCCTCCGTTCTTCTCCGCTTCTCCGCGTTCTCGGAGTGTTCGACGGACGTTCGACGGGGGAGCCCATGACCGCGTGGATCGGCTGGCTGTGGCGGTGCAAGTGGGGGTTCGTGCGCCTGAGCGCGGCGGTCTTTGTGCTGTGGGCGCTGGCGGCCGACTGGGGCGCGCGGGCGGCCCGGCTGGCGATGGGTGAGCTGCCGGGTTTCGACTACGCCGCGGAGGTCGCGTCGCTGCGGCAAGAGGGCCGGTTCGGCGAGGCGCTGGTGATGGCCGACGAGGGCTTGGGTGATATTGACACGCTCAGCGTCGAGCAGCGCGACGCGCTGCTGGCCGAGCGCGACCGCGTCGTGGCCGAGCGCGATAGCTGGAAGCGCCGCCTGCGCGACGCCGGCACGGGCGCGCTCACCGGCCGCGGCGATTCGCTCGAAGCGCTCGCCGGCACGGTCGTCGCCGACCTCTTCGTCGTCGGCGACGTGCGCGACCTGATCATCCAGAGCTGGAACATGCTCCGCGGCGGCGACACCGACGAGCTCGTGCTGGCGCTCTCCGGCGTCGGGCTCGCCACCACGCTCGCGCCCGAGGTCGATTGGGCGCCCTCGCTTCTCAAGGCCGCACGCAAGGTCGGCTCGATGAGCAAGGGCCTGGGCGAGGGCGTGCTCAAGGCGATCCGCAAGGGCCGCAACGAGGAAGTGCTGCGCATCATGGGCGACGTGGGCGTGTTGGCACGGCACGCCTCGCCGGCCGGGGCGCTGCGGGCGATGAAGCACGCCGACGACCCCGAAGACCTCGCGCGCCTGGCCCGGTTTCTTGAACGCCGGGGCGGCGGTGCGGCAGGAGCAGGCGAGGACGCCGCGCGGGCTGCCGCGCGCCTGGAGAAAGACGGCGGCGGGGCGCTTGCGCTGCATGTGTTTGAGGGCGACGCGCTCGACGTGCTGCGCGCGGGCGACGCGCTGGGCGAGCCGGCGCGGGCGGAGCGCGTGCTGGTCCGTGCGGCGAGGCACGGCCGGGCGGGGCGCGGGTTTGTGCGCGCCGGGCTGGCGACGCCGCTCTTGAAGCCGCACCCGCTGGTGGGGCTGCTCAAGGCGCTGCACAAGGGCACGGCCGCGGCTCTGGTCGACGAGCTGCTCGAACGCGCCGACGCCCACGCCTGGTGGATCACCGCGGCGGCGCTGGCGTGGGCTGTCGTCGAGGCCGGGCTGATCGCCGCGCGCACGCCCACGCGCCGCCGCCGGCGTGCGCCGCTCGCCGACGACAGTCCGGCGGCATCATGAGCCGATAGGTGCGTCATGGCGGCAAAGAAGAACGACCTGTGGGCGGGGCTGGCGGTGATGGCCGTCTCGCTCGGCGCGCTCGGGTGGATCCTGTGGTCGCGCTCGCGGCCGATCGAGGTGGACGTGCCGACATCGATGATGAACGCCGATCCGCACGCCGGGCTGGACAAGCACGCCCCGCCGCTCACCCCGCTGTCGCCGGCACCGACGGCCCCTCCCAAGGCCGATCAGGTGCGCACCGTCGGCACGTTCAACGACACGATGAACGAGATCGACGAGGCGTTTGCTCGTCTGCAAACGGCGGCCGATCACGGCTGGACCGCCGCCCCCCCGGTCCTCCCCGCCCCCACCGTCCTCCCTGCGCCGGCCGACGACGCCGGGGCGATCGCCGAGTTGCTCCGCTCGCTGTGGCACGCCGAGTATTCGGCCGACCCGGCCAAGGCGGGTGACATCGGGCGGCGGATGCTCGCCGCGGCGGATTCGGCCGAGGCGCTCGAGCGGGCGCTCGATTCCGGTTCGGCCGACGACCGCGCCGACGCCTTCGCCGCGCTGGCCGACTCGTGCGCGGACTGCCACGAGCGGTACCGGGATTGATCGGCATGGTGGCACCGGTCGCCGGACCGGTGCGGGCGTTCTGATCCGGTGCGCCCACTCTCGGCACCACCACAGGCAACGGGACTCTACAATCCCCTGTCATGCCCGCATCGCTCATCATCGGGACCATGCTGTTCATCTTCGTCGTCGGCAGCGTCATCGCCGTCTTGTGGTGGCGCTTGGCCAGCAAGGCCGCGCCGTACCAGGACGAACTCGGCCGCGGCCGCGCCAACCAATCCGACGCCCCGCGGCAGAACGAACGCGAAGTCGTCGTCATTTCCGACCGCGACGCGGACAACGCCTGATGCCGAGGTACGCGCTCACCGTCTCCTACGAGGGCACCAACTTCTGCGGCTGGCAGAAGCAGTTCCCGCACGCCAACGCCTCCCTCCCCGCGCCGCACCTGCGCATGACCGACGCTCAAGACGAACCGGGCACAAGCGAGACGCCTGTGCCGCCACACGAAGAGCAGGAACGAGACGGCCGCATCGAGCTGCGCACGGTGCAGAGCGTGCTGGAGCGGGCCGTCCGGCACGTGGTGCGCCAGCCGGTGATCGTGCAGGGCGCCTCGCGCACCGACGCCGGCGTCCACGCACGCGGGCAGGTCGCGTGCTTTTCAACGCAGGACGACGCCGCGTCCAAAGGCGTGGGCGGCTGGCCTCTTGAACGCGGCACGGAGCCGCTGGTGCGTGCGATCAACTCGCGCCTGCCCGAGGACGTGCTCGTCACCGCGGCCCGCGTCGTCGACGGCGGCTTCAACCCGATCGGCGCGACGAGCAAGGGGTACACCTACGCGCTGTGGGTCTCGCGCGATCGGCCGCTGTGGAACCGGCGGTGGGTGCATCACGTGTGGAACGAGCTGGATATCGAGAGGATGCACGCCGCGGCGAAGCTGCTCGAGGGGGAGCACGATTTCGCGGGCTTTGCGGCCGCGGGGCACGGGCGGCTCACGACGGTGCGGACGATCTTCTCGTGCGATGTGCGCCAGACGCCGATCGTGCGGCCGGGCGTGGTCTTGCCGGAGCATGAGTGCGAGCTGCCGGCCGCGAAGCAGGTCGTCATCTCGGTCACCGGCTCGGGCTTTCTGTGGAACATGGTGCGCATCATCGCCGGCACGCTCGTCGACGTGGGGCTGGGCCGAAAGACCGACGTCGACGTGTTGGAAGTCTTACGCAGCGGCGACCGGACCAAGGCCGGGCCGACGATGCCGCCGACGGGGCTCTGCCTGCAGTGGATCCGGTACGACGGCGCGTCACACGGCGCCGATGATGAGACGGAGGCGTCATGAGAATCCTCCACATCTCCACACGGCTCATCCTCGGCGGCTCGCAGGAGAACACGCTCCTCTCCTGCGAAGGCCAGGCGCGCCTCGGCCAC
Organism: uncultured Phycisphaeraceae bacterium; assembly: GCA_964652945.1. Taxonomy (GTDB): domain Bacteria; phylum Planctomycetota; class Phycisphaerae; order Phycisphaerales; family UBA1924; genus CAZZDW01. The sequence goes on along the minus strand of CAZZDW010000055.1, from coordinate 7,735 downwards.
GACGTCCACCTCGCCTTCGGCCCGATCTTCGGCCCCGAGGGCTCGCTCCTCGACCGCGTCGAGCGATTCAACCAGCGCTGCCGACGCGGCGACGAACGCACAACCCTCGGCAACCCCTGCACGCCGATCACCACGCACGAAATCCCCAACCTCGTCCGCGAAGTCCGGCCGATGCGGGACCGGCGCGCGTACTACGAGCTGGTCGAACTCATCCGCACGCTCAAGCCCGACATCCTGCACACGCACTCCAGCAAGGCCGGCATCCTCGGCAGAATGGCCGCGTGGAAGGTGCTGATGTCTTCGGGTGGGGCGGGCGTCTCGCCCGCCCACATCGCCGAACTTGAGCGGGCGAGATTTTCGTCCCCGCTCCAACCAAACCAGATGGGCGTCGTCCACACTATCCACGGCCCGCCGTTCATGCCGATCGAGGGCTCGCTCCTTCAACAGCTCAACGTCCGCGCGATGAACCTCGCCTACACCCTCGCCGAGCGCCACGCGGCACGCCGTTGCCACGCCATCGTCAGCGTCGCCGACGCGATGACCGCGCAGTTCCTCGCCCGCGGCATCGGCCGCCCCCCCCAATACACCACCGTCTACTCCGGCATGGAGGTCGGGCCGTTCCTGCACGCCGCCCCCGGCGAATCGCGTGACGAGATCCGCCGTCAGCTCGGCGTTTCCGAAAACAGCTTCGTCATCGGCACGGTCGCGCGCCTCGCCCAGCACAAGGGGCACGACGACCTGCTCGACGCGCTCGCCGAGGATCTTCGCGCAAACCAGAGCTGGAAACTCCTCTGGGTCGGCGACGGGTGGTGGAAGGACCGTCTCATCGCCAAAGCGGAGCAGCTCGGGCTTCGTGAGAGCATCGTGCTCGCGGGTCTGGTGCGGCCGGAGCGGATCCCCGGCTTGATCCGCGCGATGGACGTGCTCGCGCACCCGAGCGTGCGCGAGGGGTTGCCCCGCACCGTTCCTCAGGCGCTCTTATCGGGCGTGATGCCGATCGCCTACGACGTGGACGGCACGTCCGAGGCCTGCCGCGAGTTGCAGACCGGCCGGCTCGTCCGCCCCGGCGATCTCGCGGGCCTGCGCGAGGCTGTCCGGTGGGCGTTTGCCCACGAGGGCGAGCGCCGCCGGCTCGCCGAACGCGGCCGCGCCGAATGTACCACCCGGTTCGCCGCGGAAACCATGGTCGCCGAGCTGGAAAAGGTCTACCGCGTGGCCCTGACCCGATGAGGGGTGTATCGTGAATATGTGAGCTTTGCGAGCCGGGCGTACCGCACCGGGCAGCTCCGCGAAGAAGGTGAGGTCCCCATGACAACCGCCGCGACCGGCACCGCCAACCCTGTTTCGCCCGCGACGCCCAAGCGTCCGCGCGACGAGTTCCCCGCGCTCGCCGCGGTCATCGACTACCTCGACACCGTCCGCGGCCGGGCCGACCTCAAGGTCCTCGACGGGCTGCTCAAAGAGATCAACATCACCTGGCGCGACGTCGCCCCCGCCTGCAAGTTCAACGTCCGCGGCTACAAGCGCAACACCATCTCCCGCTCCGAGCACTACGAGCTGCTGGCCCTCTGCTGGCGGAGCGGGCACTGCACGCCGATCCACGACCACGCCGGCACGTCGTGCGCCTTCCGCGTCATCGAGGGCGAGGGGACGGAGATCCGTTTCCGCCTCACGCCCTCGGGCATGGTCTGCCCGGCCGTCGTCACCACGATGGAAGAGGGGTACGTCTGCAGCGCCGAGGACGCCGACATCCACCAGGTGCTCAACCTGCAGTCACGCGGCAAGGACCTCATCACGCTGCACATCTACTCGCCGCCCATCAGGAAGATGCGCACCTACGACGTCCCCGAGCCGCACCACGACGTCTCGATGGAGTGCGACCCCGACGGCCACGAGGGATGCCTGTAACCGGTCGATTTTGCGCGCATGAGGTTCGTTGGACGAGACGCGAAGCGTGAGCGGGCGTCGGGGTTGAGCACGCCGCGTGTAAACAACCCGCCTCCACCCCTTTAGGGCTCGCTTGGGCCGTCTGTTGGCGCAGCATGAGGATGCACGGCTTCGGGCGGCGGTTTCGGCGTCCCGCGGCCGCGGCACAACGGTCCTCAGCGGGTTATCCGATCCTTGCAAACGGGCCGCCTGGCCGACATACCCGTTTGGCACGCGCTCGTATGTGTACTCCGGACGCCCGTGCGTCCGCGCGGCGTGCCGGGAGGCTTGGTATGAACGGCTCGACCCGTTTCCCGCGTTCGGCCCGACGGGCCGCGGCTTGTTCCGGCGAGTGTGCGTCGTTCGAGGCGCTCGAACGCCGCGTCGTCATGGACAGCGTGCCGATCGTCACCGTGGCGATGCCCGACCGCACCGCCCACGAAGACGCCGAGGAGCAGGGCGTCTTCGTCATCCGCCGAACCGGCAGCGTGGAAGAGCCGTTGACCGTCCGGTACTCGCTCACCGGCTCGGCGGAGAACGGCGTCGACTACCTGGGCCTTGCCGAGCGTGTGCGCATCCCCGCCGGCCGCCGTCAGGTGCGCATCCCCGTCGTCCCCATCGACGACCTCGACGTCGAGGGGACCGAGTACGTCCGCCTCGAGCTGCTCCCCGACGACGCCTACGCCCTCGACAGCTCGGCCTCCGTCAACCGCGCCCGCACCATCACGCTCGAGGACGACGACCGCTACCCCGTCGTCACCATCAGCGCCCGCGACGCGCGCAGCGCCGAGTTCGAGGAGAACAACGCCCGCTTCAACATCCGCCGCGACGGGCCGACCGAGCTCTCCCTCACCGTCAGCTTCATCGTCAGCGGCACCGCCACGATGGGCGCCGACTACGCGCCCATCCCCACCTCCGTCACCTTCGCCCCGGGCCAGTCGGTCGCCTCGGTCATCGTCACGCCGTATGAGGACGACCTCTTCGAGGGCGAAGAGAGCGTGCGGCTCACGCTGCAGGAGGGCGACCGCTTCGAGCTCTCCGACGACTTCGCCGAGGTGACGGCCTCCGTCCGCATCGAGGACAAGCCGCTCGTGAGCATCTGGGTCGAAGACCCCGTCGCCTCGTCCTTCCCCGACGACACCGGCGTGATCGTCCTCCGCCGCACCGGCCGGCTCAACAGCGGGCTCGACGTGCTCTGGGCCGCCGAGGGCTCGGCGATCAAGAACACCCATTACGAGGCCCTGCCGTCGATCCTCCGCTTCGACAAGGGCGAGCGCGAGCTCCGCATCGACGTCCGCGGCGTGGGGGCGCACCTCACCGCCGACAAGGTCTTCACCATGCGGCTGCTCCCCTCCCGCCGCTACAGCCTCGATTCGGCCTTCCCGGTCCGTACGCTCGCGACGATCCGCATCGTGGACGACGGCGGGCCGGTGGTGTGACCGCCGGATACGCCGATTATGGGGCCGATCCGCCGTCCGTGGGCCACGCCCCATGCCGCCTTGGCTGGAGTCCCCGGCCGCGAACGCCGACCCTGGTTGCCGAGTGCTGGGGGGAAGGAGCGGTGGCGGGGAGTGGGGGAACGGGGGGGGTGTCCGCCTATGATGGGCCGATTATTGGCAACCGTTGTTGGGAGCACAGGACTATGCCGCATGTGATCGCTGAGCCGTGCATCGGGACCAAGGACACCTCGTGCGTCGAGGTCTGCCCGGTGGACTGCATCCACCCGACGAAGAACGAAGAGGACTTCGCGACCGCCGACCAGCTCTACATCGACCCCGACACCTGTATCGACTGCGGCTTGTGCGTCGACGAATGCCCCGTCAAGGCCATCTTCCCCGAAGAGGACCTCCCCTCCGAGTGGAATAAGTACGTCCAGCTCAACCTGGACTACTACAAAAACAAGTAGGCGTGAGCGTTGGGCGTGAGGCGTCGGTGAGTGAGCCCGGGCGTGCCGCCCCGGCGCTGAGGCTTCCGTATGTCCATGTCGTTGATTCTCTCCAGCGGCGCTGCGTATCGCGCAGAGATCGCTGGTATTGAGCGTTGCGTCCGTCTTCTGCAGGGGGGGAGTTGCAGAGGGGGGGCGAAGCCCACCCTCTGCATCGCACTCATCGCACAACCGCGCGCAGCACGTCGACAAACCGCCACACGTCGTGGAACGAGTTGTACAGCGGCACGGGCGCGGCACGGATCACGTTGGGCTCGCGGAAATCGCAGATCACGCCGTGCGAACGCAGTGTTTTCAGCAGTTCCTTGCCGTGCCCCCCCCCCCGCACCGCGATCGACCACTGGCAGCCGCGTCGGCGCTCCTCGCCCGGCGTAAGCACCTCGATCGCCCCGTCAGGAAGCGTTTTCAAGAGTTCGTGCATGTAGGCCGTCAGCCTGAGCGACTTGGCGCGGAGCCGGTCCATGCCGACCTCGTCGAAGATCTTCAGCGAACCGAGCACCGGGGCCATCGCCATGATCGGCGGGTTGGAGCACTGCCACGCATCCGCCGACGCCGACGGCTCGTACGCCGGGCCCATGACAAACCGCGTCGCCGGGTCGTTGCCCCACCACCCCGACAGCCGCGGCAGGTATTCGTCTTTGGTGGCCCGGCTCTCCGAGCCGGGCGCGTGCGTATCCGGCTTCCACTTCGTGTTCTTCGCGTGCCGTTCGTGCACGAAGCACCCCGCCACCGCGCCCGGGCCGCTGTTGAGATACTTGTAGCTGCACCAGCACGCGAAGTCCGCGCCAAGCCCGTGCAGCTCGAGCGGCACATTCCCCACGGCGTGCGCCAGATCCCACCCGACCATCGCCCCCGCCTTGTGCCCGGCCCGCGTGATCGCCGCCATGTCCATGAGCTGCCCGTTGCGGTAGTTCACGCCGCCGAGCATGACCAGCGCGACGCTCTTGCCTTCGCGCTCCAGATACTCCACCACGTCCTCATCGCGCAGGGAGTTCTCCCCTTCACGCGGCTTCAGCCTCACCACGGCCTGTTCGGGATCGAGCCCGCGCGACGCCGCGTGCGTCAGCACCGCGTACGTGTCCGACGGGAACGCGGCCTCCTCCACCACAATCTTGAACCGCTCCGCCGTCGGGCGATAGAACGACACCATCATCAGGTGCAGGTTCACCGTCAGCGAGTTCATCGCCACCACCTCGTGCGGCAGCGCCCCCACCAATCTCGCCAGCGGCTCGCGCAACAACTCGTGGTACGGCATCCACGGCCGCCTCGCCTCGAAGTGCCCCTCAACCCCCAGCCCCGCCCAGTCGTCGAGCTCCTCCTCCAGCATCGTCCGCGTCGCCTTCGGCATCAACCCCAGCGAGTTGCCGGTCAGATACACGGGGTTTGCGTGCAGGCGCGTCGGAAACTCGAACCGCTCCCGGTACGACCGCAGCTCGTCCCGCCGATCGAGCTCGATCGCGCCCTGCTCACTCATGTCGAACATCTGGGTACTCATTCGCTCAACAACCTTTTTCGGAGAACGCGGAGGTGCGGAGGAAAGCAGAGGACGCGGAGAAAACCATAAGACAGGATTGAACGTGAAGGCCACGAAGGCTCAAAGAAGAATTCAAAGCTGTGTACGCTGTTTTCTTCGCGACTTCGCGATCATACCAAATGTCTTCTCTGCGTCCTCTGCTTTCCTCTGCATCTCTGCGTTCTCATGTCTTTCCTGCGTTCTCATTCCATCCCTAAAAACTCTTTCGCCGTGCCGCTGAGCAGCCTTGCCTTGGTCGACTCGCTCAGGTCGTTCATCTCCAGGATCATCTTCCCCGGCACGTGCTCGCCAAGCGGAAACGGGTAATCCGAGCCGAGCGCGACCCGGTCCTCGCCGAGCAGTCGCAGGAGCCCGCGCAGCGCGTGCGGGTCGTGCACGAGCGAATCGACATAGAACGCGGCCTTCTCGCCGCGTTCGGCCTTCCGGCCCACGCCGCTTCCATCATCGAGCACATACGACCGCGGCGAGTTGGGCGGCGGGTTGTCGCACGCGCATAAGTCCGGCCGGCAGTCATACCCGTGCTCGATCCGCCCGATGGTGCCCGGGAACGAGCCGCCCCCGTGCGCAAAGCCGATCCGCAGCCCGGGAGCCTTCTCCAAAAGTCCCGAAAACAGCACCGAGCAGATCGCACGGCTCGTCTCCGCCGGCATCCCCACCAGCCACGGCAGCCAGTATTTGCGCATCTGCGCCATGCCCATCATGTCCCACGGGTGCACGAACACCGCCGCCCCGAGCCTCGCCGCCGTCTGAAACACCGGCACCAGCGACGGCTCCGACAGGTTCCAGTCCCGCCCGTCACCGCCCGCCACCTCTGTCTGTGGCCGTTCCACGTGCGAGCCGATCTGCACGCCCTTGAGCCCCAGCTCGCGCACGCACCGCTCCAGCTCCTTGCACGCCAGCGCCGGGTCCTGCATCGGGATCGTGCCCAGCCCGACGAACCGCTCCGGATGGTCGCGGCAGACGCCCGCGAGATGGTCGTTGAGCATCCGCGCGACCTCGTGCCCGTCGGTCGGCCTCGCCCAATACGAGAACATGATCGGCACCGTCGACAAGACCTGCACCGAGTCCGCCCCCATCAGCTCGTCCATCTCCTCAATCCGCACGGCGGCGTCCCAGCAGTTGGCCCCGATCTCGCGGAACGGCTTGCCGTCGACGACCATCATCGCCTTGCAGCCCGCCCCGCACGCGGGGGAGTGAGCCGGGGCGTGGGGGGGGCGCCCCGAGGCGGTTGCTGTGTTCTTGGCATGCTCGAGCGCCACCCACCCGCCGTAGCCGAACTTCTCTCGCAGGCTCGGCCACGACGGCGGCAGGATGTGGGTGTGAAGATCAATGCGCTGCATGATTGATCGAATTCCCGGTAACTCGCGGATTCGCTTTCATACGAGACGCGAGCGTAAGCGAGCGTGTGTTCGACTCTCGATGTGCGTACACGCTCGCTTACGCTCGCGTCTTGTATGAGGCGTTCACGCCCGTCTTACTTCTTCTTCCCGCTCTTCTTCGCGGGCGCCTTGGCCGTTTTCTTCGCCGCGGGCGCCGCGGCTTTCTTCGCCGGCGCTTTGCCCGCCGCCGCCGCCACGGGCTTGCCCTTGGTCGCCACCGCCGTCGCCTTGGGCTTGGCGGGCGCAACGGGCGCCGCGGCAGGGGCCGGCTTCTTCGCCGGCTCGCTCCCCTTCGACAGCACCGCCTTGGCGCTCTTGCTCCCCGGCATGTGGAACGCCGTCGCCCGCTGGATCACCGTGCCGCATTTCTGGCACGTGCGGTCCTCCACGTCCCCGTTCCAGAACTTGTCCATCACAACGGCCAGGTCCTCGTCGATCTGCTTCAGCTCCCACGCGTGCTCATAGACCAGGTTGTCGCACTTGTCGCAGTACCACTGCAGCTTGTCGAGCGCGCCCGCCGGCCGCTTCAGCTCCACCACCAGCCCCGTCGTGTTCGCCGGGCGCTGCGGCCTGTGCGGCACGTGCGCCGGCAACAAATATACCTCGCCCTCCTTGATCACCACGTCGAAGGGCTTGCTCCCGTCGAGCGGTCTGACCCGCACCGCGATGTCCCCCTTGAGCTGGTAGAAAAACTCCTCCGTCGCGTTGACGTGGTAGTCGTTCCGCGTGTTCGGCCCGTGCGACACAAAGATCATCGTGTCCCGCTGATCCTTCCACACGCTCCGGTTCGAGACCGGCGGCTTCATCGACGACTGGTTCTGCTTGATCCACTTCTCAAGGTTCACCGGGGTAAACAGGGGGTGCTTCACGTCCGTCGCCATAGGCCTCAACCCTTTCTTCATCACCCCTCCCCACCCCCCGCCCCCCGTCTCCTCCCCCCGGGCCCGCTCC
>CAZZDW010000054.1:0-23436 GCA_964652945.1 uncultured Phycisphaeraceae bacterium | reverse complement strand
CCCCTCCCCCGACCCCTGAGACATCAGCGCCCCCTGAAGAAGCCAGGCGGATGTACGCCGCGACGATCACGCCCAGGCTGGCGGCCGGGGCGACGCCGATGAGGTCCGGCGAGGCGAGCGGGTTCCGCAAGAGGTTCTGGAGGAGCACGCCCCCGAGCCCGAGGCAGCCGCCGACGACGAGGCCGAGGAGGACGCGCTGGCCGCGGAGCGCCCATATGGCGCTATCCATCCCTCCGCCGCCCACCATCATGCGCGCGCCGGCGGCGACGACGACGGCTCCGGCGAGGAGGAGCAGGGCCAGCCAGGGAGAGCCGCGGAATCGCATGGGCAGAGCCTAGGGGCCTCTGCTCATCTGTGGCACAGGTGCATGGTTTGGGTGGGGCGGGCGTCCCGCCCGCCCAAGGGATGCTCAAAGACAATCGGAGGGCGGGCGGGACGCCCGCCCCACCCAAGACCACAGAGTTTCTTGGAGTGCATGTGCGTCCTACACTTCGCCCCGGCCGATTCCGCGAGGGTTTCGGCGAGACTGTGGGAGACCGACCTTGGCCGTGAAGACTTTTCAGTGCCGACTCATCACCCCCGAGGCGCAGGTGCTCGACGAGCCCGTCGAGCAGGTGATCGTCCCGGCGTGGGACGGGCTCTTCGGCGTGCTGGCCGACCGGGCCCCCGTCGTCGCACGCCTCGGGATGGGCGAGCTCCGGCTCGACTTTGCCGACGGGGCCAAGGGCAAGGGCGGCGCGCGGTCGTTCTTCGTCGACGGCGGGTTTGTGCAGATGGTCGGCAACCGGCTGACCGTCCTGGCCGCCCACGCCAAGGCGGTCGAGGAGATCACCGAGTCGGACGCCAAGGCCGAGCTGGGCGAGGCCGCGGCACGGCGGACCGAGGGGCTGTCCTCGACCGAGCAGGACCGCCTCCGCCACCAGAAACAGCGGGCCGAGCAGAAGCTGGCGACCGTCAAGGCCGTCCGCGCCCGCGGCGGGATCTGACGATGCCTTTGGTGGCACCGGTCGGGGGGGCCAGACCGGTGCGCGAAGCCGCACAACCATAACCGACCTTATCGCCGACCCGCCTCAACAGGGCGGGTTTTCTGTGCGCCGGCGGGGGTGAAGGGGTGCATGTGGGGCTTTTCCGGATATTCCGGTGAAGCCGGCGGGCGGCCGCGCCGATGCAGATCGAGGAGCAGTGTGCCCGGACCGCCCGGCGAGCCGGCGGGGCACGAGAGCCACGAGACGAAGACATGAGCGTGCAGCCGAGCATCCTGGTGCTGGAAGACGACGCCGCCTCGGCGGGGCTGCTGGCCGACGCGCTGCAGGTGCACGCTCCGGGCGTGTGGGCCGTCATGCACGCGATGCTCGACGAGGACGCCCGGCACGGGCGGCTGCCGTGCGTGCCGGGCAAGACGCCGACGCTGGTCATCACCGGCGCCGAGACGGCTCGGCACCTGGCCGAACCGACGCGGCCGTACGGCTTGATAGCGCTCATCCAGCCCGACGAGCGCTCGCAGATCCGCGAGCTGGTCACGCTGGGCGTGGACGACGTGCTCGTCCGCGTGCCGGGGTATCTCGACCAGGTGCCGGCGGCGGCCGCGAAGATCGCCGCACGCCGCGGCTCGTCGCGCACCGCCCACACCGAAGAACGCCGCATCGCCGAACTCAAGGCGATGCTCCAGCTCATCAGCGAGGAGAACCGCCAGCTCCACACGCTCATCGACCGCCTGGAGACGATGGCCCTGAGCGACCCGCTGACCGGGCTTGCGAATCGCCGCGCGATGCAGGGGCGGCTGGAGGAAGAGTTCGCCGCGTCGGTGCGCGAGGGGCACGACGTCACCATGATGATGATCGACGTCGACGGGCTCAAGGGCGTCAACGACCGCCTCGGGCACGCCACGGGCGACGAGCTGATCACGCTGGTCGCCAAGACGCTCATCGACGGCTCGCGGCGGTCGGACATCACCTGCCGCGTGGGCGGCGACGAGTTTGTGATCATCCTGCCGCGGACGAAGCGGGCCAACGCGCGCCCCGTCGCGGAGCGGCTGTGCGAGAGTTTCAGGAAGAACGCCGCGGCGATCGCCGAACGCCTGCGCTACCAGGTCGGCGGCGAGACGACCCGCGAGCTGGGCATCTCGATCGGGCTGGCCTCGCGCCTCGAAGACGGCTCGGAGACCGGCGAGGAGCTGCTCGCCCGCGCCGATGTGGCGCTCTACAAGGCCAAGGGGCAACGGCTGGGCGTGGCGGTGTTTTCGGATTCAGACGCCGCACGCGGGAGTGGGATCCCGATCGGCAAGGCCCGGAGCCGGAACGCCGCACGCCAGATCACGCACAAGGCGGCTTAGAAAGAGCAAATCGCAAAGGGCCAAATGGCAAATTCAAACCCATCGACAATGGGGCTTGTCTTTATTTGCTATTTGGTCATTTGCTCTTTGGCTCTTTCGTTCACGCCCGCCGCGACATGGCCCGGTCCATCTCGCGTTTCATGTCGCGCTTGGCGATGTCGTGGCGCTTGTCGTGGGCGGCCTTGCCCTTGGCCAGGCCGATGAGGACTTTCGCCAGGCCGCTCTTGAAATACATCTTCAGCGGCACGATCGTCATGCCCTTGACCGCGACGTGCTTGTGCAGCTTGTCGATCTCGCGGCGGTGGGCGAGCAGCTTGCGGGCGCGCAGGGCCTTGTGCTGGAGGACCGAGCCGGGCGGGCCGGCGGGGCCGTACTCGCCGATGTTCACCGCGTGGAGCCAGATCTCGGCGGGCTCGTCCCTGTGCCGCCCGGCGGCCTCGACGCGGACGTACCCGCCGCTGAGCGAGACCTCGCCGTTGCGGACGGACTTGACCTCCGAGCCGCGGAGGACGACGCCGACCTCCAACGTTTCGAGGATGTGGTAGTCGTGGCGGGCGCGCCGGTTCTCGATGAGCTTGCCCTCACCGGCGTCGCCTTTTTTGGACTTGTTCTTGCCCGATTTGGCCATGCGAGGACGAGTCTAGGCACGTCACGAATTGCAATGCAGAGGGGGGAGATCCCCCCTCTGCAACTCCCCCCAAAGCTCTATCGAACGCCCTGTTGATCGAACTCGCTGTTGACATCAAGAAACGCCCGCCCTCGCTGGCGCTTCGGGCTCGTCCGCACGCGTGTTGAACGTTCGAGGCCCTAAGACCACGCGATCCTCACTCAAACACGACGGTGTTCTTCAGCGTCCCCAGGCGTTCGATCTCGATCTCGACGGTGTCGCCGTGCTTGAGGAAGGCCGGGGGCGTGCGCGACATGCCGACGCCCGACGGCGTGCCGGTGAGGATGACGGTGCCGGGGACGAGCGTGGTGCCGCGTGAGAGCTCGCTGACGATCGTCGGCACGTCGAAGCTCATGTCGCTCGTGGAGGCGTCCTGCATGACGACGCCGTTGACGCGCGTGACGAGGCGGAGCTTGCCGGGGTCGCCGACCTCGGCCGTCGGGGTGACGCGGGGGCCGAGGGGGCAGAAGGTGTCGAAGGACTTGCCGCGGCAGAACTGCCCGCCGCCCCCCTCTTTCTGCCACCAGCGGGCGGAGACGTCGTTGGCGCAGGCGAAGCCGAGGACGTAGTCGAGGGCGCGATCCTTGGGCACGTCGCGGGCGGCGCGGCCGATGACGATCGCCAGCTCGCCCTCGAAGTCGACCTGCTCGCGGTCCTGGCAGGCCTTGGGGACGACGATCGACTCGCCGTCGACGGCGAGGGAGGTGACGTTCTTGGCGAAGACGACGAGGTGCGTCGGCGGGGCGATGCCCTGCTCGCGGGCGTGCTCGGCGTAGTTGCGGCCGATCGCGAGGACCTGACGCAGCACGATGGGCTCGGCCTCCCCACCGCCGCCCGCCCCACTACCCCCCCCGCCACTGCTGCGCTCGACGGCGACGGAGAACTGGTCTTGATCGCCGACACGGATGATGTTCATGCGGGGAGGTTAGGCGGCACCGTCTTAGGCGTCGCTGCCGCCTTTGCCGATGCCGTAGGCGGTCGCGATGGCGAAGAGGAAGAAGACGATATCGAGGACGCCGAACGACTCTTTGAAGGCGTCAAGACGGATGGAATCTTTGACCTGGGCTAAGCCCGCTTGCCATTCGGCTTGCTTGGCCTGCATGGCGGCGGTGCGATCCGCCTCGTCCACCATCGCCCAGCGTTTCTCCGCCTCCGCCCAGACGGTGGGCGGGTAGTCCTTCTCTTCCGTCGCTTCGTCGACGCTCATCCCCTCCGGCCACGTGAGCTGCCGTCCTTGAGACTCCCACTCCTCGACCACGTCGTCGGCGTAGGAGACGAGCATGTCCTCCTCGGTGACCTCGAACGCGTCGGGCGTGGCCGGGAGAAACTCGTTGACCATGAAGTGCGCGCCGGCGTACTTGCCGCCGACGATCGAGAGGATGGTGACGACGGCCGCCATCGCGCCGGTGCTCGTGCCCGCGTAACCGCCCGCGCCGGCGAACGCGGCCGCCCCGACCAGCGCGCCGATCCCCCAGGCGATCAAGCCGAGTTCGTAATGGGTGTAATAGATGATCGCCGCCCACACCGCCGCGCCGGCGAGCCCCGCGAGCGTTGCGAGAACAGCCGACATACCCATGCCCTTGTTCATAGCCAAGCCTCCGGCCGCCCCGTCTCCCCGAGTGGGACCGATGATACAGAACATAGACCTGTCCTGCAAGAGGTCTGCGATGAAAATCCAAACTTAATAAGTTCGCCGTGGCGGCCGCCACTATTCGGCCACAGCTCATGCGACTCTATTTCGCGATCTTCGCGATCAGCCGCCACGCGTCGTGCGGCTGGATGTCCTGGCCCGTCTTCTGGTTCAGCTCGGCGACGATCTGCGCAAACCGGTCCGAATACGGCAACTGGTCCCGCTGTCCCAGCGAGCCGACGGCCGCGACGACCGCGCCCTTCAGCCACGCCTCGACCTCGGGCGCGACCTTGGGCGGCGTCGAGGCCGCCTTGCCCAGCGCCGGCATCTTCGACGCCTTCCGCAGGTTGTGCAGGCGATGGAACACGTCCTGGCGCGTCAGCGGCCCGGCCTTGTCGTCGGCGTCGGACGCCGCCGCGTAGATCCGCTCGAACTCGGGCGTGTACGGCAGGTCGTCGAGCGTCCGCCCGGCGGCGGCGTAGGCGTCGATCAGCCGCCGGTCCTGCGCGTCGCGCTTCTCACGCGATTGTTCCGCCTTGGCATGCGGGTCCTTGCCGCCCAGGTCGAAGAGCGCCGTCATCGGTTCTGCGGCCGGCGCCGTGTCATTCCCTGGCACTGGCTGAACACTCCGTCTTTGAAAGCCGAGGGGCTCAGCCCCTCGGTCTGAAGTCCCCTGATTCCCTCGCGTTTGTAGCGCACGCGCGAGCAGATCCTTATACCCGCCCGGCCCGGTGCCGCCGTGCCCGAAGGAGCGGTACGCCTTCACCACGTTCGCCGGGCCGAGCACATCTCGCAGGGCGGCGTCGATCGCCGATCGGTCGACGCCGGTTTGCTCGGGGAGCACCGCGCGCATCACTTCGGGCGGCATCGCCGAGAGCGTCGGGAACCCCTGCGCGATGCACGCCCGCACGATCGCCCCGACGATCTGGTGGGCCGTGCGGAAGGGCACGCCCTTGGTCACCAGGTGCTCGGCCAGCGCCGTCGCGTCGGGGTAGCCGCGGTCGAGCCCGCCGGCCGAGAGCAGAATCCGCTCGGCGTTGAACCTCGCCCCCGCGACGACGCGGGCCGTCATGCGGATGCTGTCGAGCGCGACGTCGTAGGCCCCGAAGACGTGCCGCTTGTCCTCCTGCAGGTCGCGGTTGTAGGCGATCGGCAGACCTTTGACGATCGTCAGCATCGCGACGTGGTGCCCGATGACCGTCCCCGCCTTGCCGCGGACGAGCTCGAGCATGTCCGGGTTCCGCTTCTGCGGCATCATCGACGAGCCGGTCGTATGAGCCGCCGACAGTTCTAAAAAGCCGAACTCCGTCGAGCAATACAAGATCCACTGCTCGGCGAGGCGCGACATGTGCAACGCCGTCCGGCTCAGGAGGTACAGGAAATCCAGCGCCTCGTCGCGCGAGGCGGTCGCGTCGATGCTGCTGCCGGCGACGCCGGCAAACCCGAGCTCGGCGGCCGTCGAGTCGCGGTCGATCGGCAGCAGCGACCCGGCCGCCGCCCCCGCGCCCAGCGGCGAGGCGCCCAGCCCCAGCGCGTTGTCGGCGAGGCGGGCGAACGACTCGCGGTCGCGCGTGAACATCGCGTGCCACGCCATCGCCTCGGCTCCCACGCAGATCGGCTGGGCCCGCTGCAGGTGCGTGTACGACGGGAGCAGCACCTCCCCCTGCGTCGCGGCGAGCGATTCGAGCCCTTTGAGGATGCCGTCGATCGCGCTGGCGGCCTCGGCGCAGGCGTCGCGCAGCCACAGCCGTAGATCGAGCGCGACCTGGTCGTTGCGCGAGCGGCCCGTGTGCAGGCGGCGGCCGGGGTCGCCCACCTTGGCCACCAGCGCCGCCTCGACGCACATGTGCACGTCTTCCAGCTCCGGCTTCCACCCCTCCCACGCGCCGGGGATGCCCACGGCGTTCACGCCGGCAGGGGCCGACTCGATCTCGCACTGGATCGCTGCAAGCCCTTCTTCGATTGCCGTCAGGTCCTGCTCGCTGAGCAGACCGACGCGGCGGAGCATGCGTGCGTGCGCGACCGACCCTCGGATGTCCGCGGCGTAGAGCCGCGTGTCCTGCGAGAGCGATTCGACAAACCGTGCGGCGAGCTCGTCCTGCTCCGAGCCGCCCTCCTTCGCGTGTTCCCAAGGCTTGCTGGTGGTGGTCATAGGTGCATTGTTGGCCGCCTGCGCGAAAAAGCCGCCCTGAGACCATGAGAGTCTCATACCATCGACCCATGCTGTGGTTTGATGCGCACCTCGACCTCGCCTATCTCGCGGTGAACGCGCGCGACATGCTCGCCGAAAATGTCGCCACGCTCAACGCGAGCGCGGGGGGCGTCCACCCGCCGGCCGCGGTCACGCTCCCCGAACTCGTCCGCGGCAACGTCCGCCTGTGCCTGGCGACGATCTTCACCGAGGTCGGCGGCCAAGGCCCCGAGGGATACCCGGCCGGCGACTGGCAGCGGGCGCACATCGTCGCCCGCGCCCAGCTCGAAGCGTACCTGACGTGGCAGGAAAGAGGCCAGTTCGCGATCGACATGCCCCACATCGTCCGCCACGACCCCGGCGTCGGCGAGATCCGCGGCGGGATGGGCGTCAGCGAACTCAAGCCCGAGCCCGTCGCCAAACGACTCGCCCGCGCCGACAAAAAAGACCCCCTCGTCCACGCGGCGATCCTCATGGAAAACGCCGACCCCATCCGCACGCCCGACGACCTCGCCTGGTGGAAAGGCCGCGGCCTGGCGGCGATCGGGCTGACATGGGCCAAGTCCTCACGCTACGCCGGGGGCAACACGTCGCACGACGGCCTCTCCGACGCCGGGCGCGAGCTTATTCAGGAGATCGACCGCCTCGGCGTCGTCCACGACGTCTCGCACCTCTCCGACAAGGCGCTCGACGAGCTGCTCGGAGCGACCGACCGCCCGGTGATCGCCTCGCACTCCAACTGCCGGGCGCTGCTGGGCGATCCTTCCAACCAGCGGCACCTGCGCGACGAAACCATCCGCCACATCACCGATCGCGGCGGGGTGATCGGGCTCAACCTCTTCTCGCGCTTCCTGACACAGGATAAAGCCCGCCGCGCGACGATCGACGACTGCCTGCGGCATATCGAGCACGTCTGCGAACTCGCCGGCTCGCGCACACACGTCGGCCTGGGCAGCGACATGGACGGCGGCTTCTCGGCGGCCGAACTGCCCGAGGGGATCAGCACCCCGTCGGACCTCGGCCTGCTCGCCGAGGCCCTGCGCTGGCGGAACTGGTCGGACGACGAGGTCGAGGGCTTCGCCCACGGCAACTGGGCGCGGTTCTTCGGCTCGACCGTCCACGCCGAGCACGCCGGAAAACACAAGGCCGAACAAGGCGGGTGACCGGTCCCGTCTGTTCGGCCCTGTGCACAAAGCGTGAGTGAAAAGGCGCGGAGGGTTGAAGGAGAAGCCCCCCCGCGCCACACACATCGGGATTTGAAAGACCCCGCCGCGAGTCGCGTCCCAACGGCGAGGCACAAAGGGTGCAGGTTCTACATACGAACATCGACACTCTGGACGGCCTTCTTTGCCGCCATCACCATCCCCACGCCCCGCGTCGCGACAAAGCCCAGACGCAGCAGCCGCATCGGGCCCAGGGCGGCCATCAGCCCGAGCGTGACGGCCGCGGTCGCGAGGGGATGGGTCGCCGCGAAGTGCGTGACCATGCCCATCGGGCCGCGCCCCGAGCCGCCGCCGGAGAGGGGCGTGATGGTCCCGGTCTTCCGATCGATCACGGCGGTCTCAGGCCGAACGGGCTTGCGTCGGGCGGTCTCGGCGAGCTTTTCCTTCGCCGCCGCCACGCGCGCCTGCTGGCATTCCAGACTGTCCTGACAAAAGATCGGCATGACGAAGACCTCCCGAAAGCGTCGGTAGAGCGTCCTATTTGAGCATGTGCTTGAGCACCTGCTCGACGGCGAGGGCGGCCAGTGCCGCAAGCGCCCCGCCCACCATCACCAGCGCCCCGCCCACGCCGATGGCCTCGGCCAGCAGCATGGTCCCGCCGGTCGCCAGGGCGAGCACGCCCACGACAAACAGCAGCCCCGCCGCGACAAGAAGGGCCGTGCCGCTCGCGAACCTGGAGGCGTGTTCGCGAACGACACGGCCCTCGGCCTCAAGCAGCTCGACCCCCGCCACGAAGGTATCGCTGAGTCGCTCGAGCACCGTGCTTACCTCCGCATCAGGCGTGCGAGGACCGCGCCCACGCCGAAGGCGATCGCCAAGGACGTGATCGGGCGCTTGCTGACGTACTCGGCCAGCGAGTCGTGCGCACGCTCGACTTCTTCCTTGCCCTTGTTCATCATGTCGTGGGCGCGCTCGGAGGCCCGCTCATAGCCGTGCTGGACGGCGGCCCTGCCCTCCGAAGCGACGCCGCTGGCCATGTCGGTCAGGTCGCGCTTGAGGGTCTGCACGTCGCCCTTGATGTCCGAGATCGAGGCGTGACGCCCGTTGGTCCCGGAAGACGATTGACTGGCGGTGCCGGAAGGGGTATTGGCCATGGTATTGCTCCTTTGTATTGCCCGAGGCCCCCGCGACGGCGGGGTCCTCTGTGAGAAGTGTCGTTGCAACGCGGCACACACGCCCGCGTTGACCTCTTCATCATGCGTCCTCGTCGTGACGCGACGCTGAAGAATGGGTTAACTTCGCATCATTGTTTTTCACACGCACGATAATGTCGTGCTCGTCGTCGTGGTGCACACGCTCCCGCTCCTGGCCCCGCATGAGCGCCGCCCCGATCTCCGGGTTGGTCAAAAGCCCGATGCCCAGCCCGAAGACCAGCACCACCACGCCGGCCCCCCAGCCGGAGGTGAACCCCACCAGCACCGCCAGCGCGCCGATCAGCGCCCCCCCCAAGAGCACCAGCGAGAGCGTCCCCTTCAGCCGCGGCCCGGCGTGCTCCGGCCGGCCCTCGGGGGAGGAGTGCGCGACGATCTCCTCCTCCTCCGGCGTCATGGCGTCGTGCGCCGGCGTGTCGATGTACCGGTGCTCCGGCCGCTCGCGTTCGCGATGCTCTTGCTGCCGGTTCATGGACTTCCTCTGGTGATAGCCGTTGGTGAACGTGGTCATGGTCGGTGCTCCTTTCTCAGCGAGTTCCTTCGCGTGATGAGGAGGCGCTGATGAGGTTTTGAAAAACACATACGGAATTTTTCAATCGCCCCGCCCGGCTCTCGCCGGACGGCGGCGACACATAAGAACGGAGGACTTACCGGCCGCTGTTCCACGCGGCGTTGTCGCCTTCCCACAGGGTCAGCGTCTTGTCGGGGCACTGCAGCGTCCACGCCGCGACGTACTCCCTGCCGTCGATGACGGCCTTCTTGCCCGTCACCGTCACGCGGTCGCCCTCGCGGAGGCGCAGGTTCTGCCGGTCGATGTACCACGACGGCCCGATGACGACGTTGCGGTCGCCCTGGTCGGTCGAGACGACCACGACCCGCGCGTCCGGCGTCCCGCCGCCGATCGTGTCGGTCTGCACCGACTTGATCTTCCCGGTGAACGACGCCTTCTGCCCGTCGCGGAACTGCTTGATCAGGCGGCTGTCCTGCGACCACGCGCCCGTGCGGGCGTCCTGCACGCCGCGCATGTCCTTGTCCGCGTCGCGGCGTCCGTGGTCCTCACGCGGCTCGAACTTGTAGACGTTGATCCCATAGGAGGCGTACACCGGCTCAAGCCGCGCCGACGTGTTGTAGACCGACACGTCCTCGGGGAGCGTCTGCCCGCCCTTGATCATGCCCTTGTCGGCGTCGATCCGCACGGCGCCCTTGGGCGTGACGCTCGCCAGCGTCCACGGCACGAGCTTGATGTCGTCGCCGATGCCCAGGAAGTTGTCGTCCGGGTCGAGGCAGATCGCGGCGACCTGGCCGCTGCGACGCTCGACCAGCAGGTCGTTCACGTCGCCCGCGTCCTCCCCGCCCCGGGCGCGGACGTCGGCGCCGATCACGTCGCTGGCGAGCACGAGCCGTCCGCGGCCCTGCTCGGCCTGGCTGCGGCGCTCCTCGCTCGAGACGTTCCAGCGGGCCCGCCCCTCGTCCGTCCGCAGCTGCAGGTCCTTGTCGTTGATCTCCGCCGACAGCACCACCTCGCGGTTGCGCCCGTCGCGGGCCAGCGGCACCGCCTCGGCCTCGATCTTCTGCCCGCGCATCGGGGCCGCGTCCTGGCTCATCACGTACCACGACGGCCCGAGCACCAGCTCGTGCGTCTTGCCGTCCTCGTCGCTCACCGTCAGCGTCACCTCTTCCCACCCGCTGGCGCTGCGGCTGCGGTTCACGTTCATGATGGTGCCGTCGATGTCGTGGCTGTCGCCCTCGCGGATCGCGGCGGAGTACTCGTCGTCGACCGCCGCGTCGGCGCGGTCGTCGTCGTCGCCGTTGAACCAGTTGTCCATCCGCTCCGTCCACGTGACGTGCTGCAGGTCGGCCCAGTTCTCCGGCACAAACTCCGCCGCCCGGTCGATCTGCTCTTCCGTCATGTCCAGACGGAACTCCTTGTCCGCCAGGTTGTACGACAGCCGCTCGTACGGCACGGCGATCGTCTTGCCGCCGATGCCCAGCACGTCGCCGCTCTTGAGGAGCACGTGCGTGATGCGCCCGTCGCCGCGGTCGATGATGAAATCCTCGACGTCGGCGATGGTGTCACCGTTGGGGTTCACCACGTCGGTCCCGATCAGCTCCGAGCCGCGGTGGAACTCGTACCCCATCGCCCGGTCGGCGCGGTTCATCCCGTTGTCGCGGTCGCGATCGGTGTTCACCGTCTTCTGATCGTGGTACGCCGCCCGCGCTTGTGCGGCAGCGGCCGACATCGTCGTGCCCGTCAGAGCCAATAACGTCGCAGCGCTCAAAGCAAAGGTGGTTGTGCGGTTCATTATGTTTCTCCTTATGTCTGTTTGCACCGTGTCTCCGGCCGCGTGGAACTCCTCCACGCCGCGTGCATATACACATTCGCCCCCGCCAATGAGGGGAGAGTGAGTGCCCGGTGAAACTCGCCTTAAGTTCGGGGAACCGCTCGCGATGGCCAGTCGCAGCCCTGTTTCGGGATCTCATCGGCCGCCCGTGGCCTTCGACCGCCCCCGCGGGGCCGGCGGCACGCCTCAGTCCTCGTCCCGCTCCGCTCCGTCTGCGAATCCCCCCGCCCCCTCGGCCCCCCCGGCCCCGTCGACCCCGTCGACGTGTTCTTCGGCCCAGTGCCGTTCGGTCGTTTCACGGAGCCGACGCCCCAGCCGAACGATCACCAGACTCAGGCAGATCGCGGCGGAGACCAAAAATAGCACATCTAACCAGACGCCTGCCGCGAAGGGTTGGCCGGAGAAACGTGCCAAGCCCGTCATCACCATGACGACCAGACACAGAACAAATACCATCGTCAATGCCACAGAGTATGTACCCTGGAACAAGGGTCTGCGGGCGGCATGAAAGGTTACTTAGAAAGATATGAAAAGCCGCTCATGTTGGCCGTGACTTGAAGAGCTCGATCTACAGTCCTGCTCCCATGACCTTTAACCCGTTCGACACGTCCGACTTTACCCCGCGGTGGAACTGCGGCCACTGGGAGCCGTGGCTCGGCTACCTCACGATCGCCGCCGACGCCCTCATCTTCCTCGCCTACTTCGCCATCCCCGCCGCCCTGGCGGTCGTCCTCCTCCGGCGTCGGGACTTCCCCTTTCCGCTCATCCTGGCCCTCTTTGTCGCCTTCATCCTTTCCTGCGGCCTGACCCACCTGGTCGAGGTCATCATCTTCTACGAGCCGCTCTACCGGCTGAACGCCTACATCAAGGCGTTCACCGCCGTGGTCTCGCTCGCCACCGCCTTCGTGCTCATCCGGGCCCTCCCGCAGGTCCTCACGATCCCCACCGTCCACCGCACCAACCAGCAGCTCATCGACGCCTTGGAGCGCGAGAAGCACCTTTCGGCCGAGCTGAATAAAGCCCGCAACGAGCTGGAGACCCGCAGCTCGCACATGACGGCGAAGATGCGCCGCATCACCGACGCCCTGACCGCGACGCACGTCGTCGCCTGCCGATGGGACCCCACGACCGGCCGGATCGACTGGGAGATCGGCTTCGGGTCCGCGGCCCACAGCGTGGGCCTCGACCATGACCGCGTCTTCAACACCTGGACCGACGTCCTCACCCCCGAGTCGTGGGCAGAGCTCGCCCGCCGGTCGACGGACGCCTGCCGCACCGGCGAGCGGGTCGAGTTCACCGGCGAGGTGGCGGGCGCGCCGTCGCTTCGGCTGCGCCTGGGCGCACGCCCGGACCCGGAGGTCGCCGACCAGCCGCGGCAGGTCACCGGCATGTTCCGCTTCGTCGACGCCGACAGCGACCGGGCTCAGCCGTCCTGACGGATGGGCAGCCGGATGGTGAACCGGCACCCCGCCACGCCCTCGCCCGCCACCATGCTCACGTCGCTCCCCCACTCGCTCGCGGCCACGCCGTTGTTCGCCACCGCGCGGTTCTCGGCGGCGATCGACCCGCCGTGCAGCTCGGCGATCCCCTGGGCGATCGCCAGCCCCAGCCCGTGCCCGCGCCCGAACCGCGGCCCGTCGTGCGCCTGCGTGAACCGATCGAAGATCGTCGGCAGCCGTTCCTCGGGGATCCCCGGCCCCTCGTCGTCGACATAGATCAGCACGTCCACATCGTCGAGGGCCACGCTCACCGTCACCCGCGCGTGCTCCGGCGTGAACCGGATCGCGTTCCGCACGATGTTGTCCAGCATCGTCCGCAGCAGCTCCGGCTCGCCCGAGACGCTGGTGTCGAAGGTCGTCTCGTCGGCGAGCAGCCGCGGCACCAGCCGCACCAGGTGCTGCTGGGCCATCACCGAGCAGTGCGACACGCTGTCGACCACCAGCTCGTTCACCGCGTACGCCGAGAAGCGCGCCAGCCCCTTGCCGTCCTTGACGCGGGTGAGCGTCAGGAAGCTCTCGACCAGCCGGCCCAGCCGCATCATCTCGTCCTGGGCGCTTTGAATGAAGACCTTGATCTCCTCCGAGGCCTCGCTGAGGTCGATCGTCTGCGCCTCGACCAGCAGCGTGGCGATCGGCGTCTTCAGCTCGTGCGAGACGTTGGAGAGGAACCGCTCCTGGGAGGCGAAGGCCGTCTGGATGCGCTGGCGCGCCAGGTCCAGCTCTTCGGCCAGCCGGGCGACCTCGGCGTTGACCATGTGGTCGAACTCGATGCGCTTGCCCAGCGACTCGGGCCCGAGGCGGCTGGCCATGCCGCGGAGCCGGTCGAAGGGCGCTACCGCGATGCCCGCGATGAACCACCCCGCGATCCCGGCGGCGATCGGCCCGATGATCCCCCCCAGCAGCAGCACGCG
The DNA here is from genome assembly GCA_964652945.1 of uncultured Phycisphaeraceae bacterium. GTDB lineage: Bacteria > Planctomycetota > Phycisphaerae > Phycisphaerales > UBA1924 > CAZZDW01. Next base: position 9,490 of record CAZZDW010000054.1, on the reverse strand, counting down.
CGCCAGCAGTATGCTCTGCTGGCGAGCCAGCGCGTCGCTGAACGCCGTGAAGACCACGAACCGCTTGCCGGAGTGGCTCTGGATCGGCACCAGCACGGCCCGGGCCCTGCGGGCCTCGGGGTCGTAATAGTTGAGCAGTTCGATGTCCAGCTCGACCTGGTAGGGCTTCATCGACTCGGCCACCTGGCGGATCGGCAGGGTCGCCGGGTTCACGACCGGCTGGCGCCCGGTCACCGCGTGGTTCCCCTCGGCGTCGAAGATGTCGGCGATGACCGCGCGGCTGGAGGCCTCGGCCAGCTCCTGGTTGGAGATGGGGAACTCCGGCGACAGCCGCTGGGCGAAGCCCTGGGCCCGGTCGATCAGGCGGTTGTAAAAGAACGAGTCGATCGCCGAGCGCTGGTAGAGCCAGAAGACCGTCCCCGTGGCGAGCTGGATCAGCGTGAAGATGCCGATGACCCACATGGTCAGGCGCGCGCGCAGCGACCACCGCTGCAGCCCCGCCGGCGGCTTGCCCCTTCCGTCCCGCCCGGTGATGGGCCTGGGGCGGCTCACTGGTTACTCCGTGATGCCGAAGCGGTACCCGGCGCCCTTGACGGTGTGGATCAGCTCGCGCTCGAAGCCGCGGTCGATCTTCTTGCGCAGGGAGGAGACGTACACGTCGATGACGTTGCTGCCGGGCTCGAAGTTCATGTCCCAGACCTTCTCGGCGATCTGCGCCCGCGAGAGCACGCGGTTGGGGCTCCGCATGAGGTACTCCAGCAGGGCGAACTCTTTGTTGGAGAGCTCGATCTCGTTCTCGCCGCGTTTGGCCTTGCGGGTGTAGAGGTCGAGCTGCAGGTCGTCGCACTCGAGGATGCGTCCCTCGCTCGCCTCGCCGCGGCGGAGCAGCGCCCGGACGCGGGCCAGGAGCTCTTCGAACTGGAACGGCTTGGTGAGGTAATCGTCCGCGCCGGCGTCGAGCCCGGCGACCTTGTCGTTGGTCCCCGAGAGGGCGGTGAGCATCAGGACGGGCGTCTCGATGCACCGCCGGCGGAGGTTGCGGCAGACGTCCACGCCGTCGCGGTCGGGGAGCATGAGGTCCAGAACAATCAGGTCGTATTTTTCAGCCGCGGCCAGGTCCTCGCCCTCGAATCCCCCGTGGGAGACGTCCGCCGCGTAGCCGTTCTCACGCAGCCCGCGCTGGATCGCACCGGCCATTTTGGGGTTGTCTTCGATAATGAGGATGCGCATAGGTATGAGCCTCTTGTTCCAATAGCCCCGCGCCCCTTTTTCATTCTAGAGCGAAGATTCGCATCCTTGCGGGTCACGGCTCAACCTTCAATGAAAATGAGCCCCTTTTCATCCGGCTTTCAACGCCGCTGCATCCTGCGGACGCATGGTATGTGTGAACGCGGGGCAAAGGGCCCCGCGGCGATCTTCGGAGTCTATGGAGAATAGTCATGAACACCACCTCTGAACGCACTCGTTGGAACACGGCCTACATCCTGACCGCGTTGTGTGCATTGGTTACAGCCGTCCACCTGTTCGGCTGCGAAACCACGGAGGGTGCGGGGCGCGACATCGAAAAACTGGGCGACAACATCGAGGACGCCGCCAGCGACGCGAAATAACACCGGATCAGTGTACGACGGTCCCGCGGCCGGGACCGGTCAGCTCGGCCGCGGCATCGGGTTTCTCGGGTAGTTTTTTATAAAGGAGAAATACCATGCTCGGCTGGGCTCTTACATTCTTTATCATCGCCATTATCGCGGCGGTCTTCGGTTTCGGCGGCATCGCCGCCGGCGCCGCGGGCATCGCCAAGATCCTGTTCTTTATCTTCATCGTGCTCTTCCTGCTTTCGCTGATCGCCGGCGTCGTTCGCGGCGGCGCGGCCCCGCGGGTCTAACGCGGGCCCTCAACCTGCAGCAGTCCGGAGCACGTCTTCAAACTCCAAAATAGGAGAACTCATATGGAAACCACTTCTCACCTTCGCGAAGAAACCATCGAGGGCCTTCAGGACCTCATCCAGGTGAACATCGACTCGTGCCGCGGCTATCGGGCCGCGGCCGACGAGATCGAGAACCCCCGCATCGCCTCGCTTTTCCGCGAGTGCGCCACCGAACGGCAGGCGTTCTCCGAGGAGCTCAAGCGGTACGTGGAAATGAACGCCGTCGAGCCCAAGGACTCGGGCACCGTGCAGGGCACGCTGCACCGCTGGTGGCTGGAGCTACGGGCGACGGTCCAAGGCGGCGACGAGCACTCGGTGCTCTCCGAGGCCGAACGCGGCGAGGACGCCATCAAGCACCGCTACGAAGAGATCATGCGCAGCACCACCGGCAGCCCGGTCAGCAGCGTGCTGATGCAGCAGTACCAGTCCGTCAAACGCCGGCACGACCAGATCCGGGACATGCGGGACGCCCGCGCCTGATCGGGCTCGCACCGGCGAATGACGAACGAGTTGTGGGGGTTTTCGATAAAGCAAACGGCACGCCCAAGACAGGCGTGCCGTTTGTGTTTGTGCGAGGTGATGAAGGACCTGAAAGCCGTGCGGCTTATTCGTCGCGGTGGTTTTCCGCGGAGGCTTCCTGCTTGCCGGAGGCCTCTTCCTGCTTGCTCAAGCGGTTGAGCCGTTCGAGGGCGGCGAGCACCGCGTCGTGATCGACGCCCGCGGGGATGTCGATCTTGGCCGAGCCGCCGCCCGCCCCGCCGGACGAGGAGGTGAAGCTGCGCCCGCTCCGCCCCGCAGAGCCCCCGCCGCCGCCACCGCCGTGCGCGATGACGCCGCCCCCACCGCCGCCCCCGCCGGCGGCTCCACCGCCGCCGCCGCCCCCGCCGAACACACCACCGCCCGAGGAGCCGGCGCCCGCCGAGGCGAGCGGAGCCTGCGGATAGATCGCATCAGCCAAACCGTTGGTCGAGACCTGCGAGACGAGGGCTGCCGTCGTGCCGCCCGCGGATTTCTGCTCGGCGGGCTGCTTGGCCTCGCCCGGCTTCTCCGGTACCGAGCCCTTGACGACGTGGTCCTGCTCGGTGGTGCCGCTGATGACGGCCTGCGAGCCGTCCGAGCGGACCTGCACCATCACCGAGCGGTCGTTGGCCGGCCGCCGGACCGCGCGGAACTGCGACGGCCTGGGTGAGTACTCGAGGTTGGAGGGCGTGGTGTCCAGGCGGTACTGCAACGCGACGCGCTCGAACTCCGGCGCAACCTTGTACTTCAGCCACCAATCCCACGGCTCGGCTTCCTCCTTGGTCATCAGCACGTCCCAGAACGCCAGCCCGTCGGCGCCCGCGGCGACCGACACCTCGATCGCCTGGCGGAGGTTGGCGTCGCTGATCGTCTCGCCGCGGAACGCGCTCATGTACTCGTTCCACAACGCCGTGATCACCGGCTTGCCCCGGGCGATGCGCTTGCCCTCGGCGACATTGCTGCGGATGTACTCGGCGTTGTCCGACGGGCTTGCCAGCGCCTTGCTCCACCGGGTGCCGACCGTGTTGTCGTCGACCTTGCACCACTGGTAGATGCCCACGAGGATGAAGTCGTTGAGGTCCCACAGCCACTGCAGCTTGTCGATGCGCTGCGACGGCGCCAGGGTGTGGTCGCCGTAGCCGATCACGCCCGGGCTCAGGAGGTATGCGCAGCCGACGCCGTTGTCGAAGGTGAACATCGCGTGGGGCAGCGCCTTGTGGCACTCCTCCATCGTGACTTCAAAGTACTTCTTCGCCATCGCCTCGTAACGAGGCTTCATATAGGCGTCCTTCTGCTCGGCGGTCATCCCGTCAAAGACGTGCGGGTTGAGCTGCAGTTCGGCCTGCTCCCACTGGCCCGCCGCGTTCTCGCTCCACAGCGTCTTGAGCGTCTTGGCGTCCTCCCAGATCACCGCGAACGCCTCGTAGTTGATGCAGATCATCACCCGGGCGTTCTGGTAATCCGGGTACCAGAAGCGCAGCCGCGGGATGATGTCCGCGCGGTGCTTGTCCATCAGCGTCGGATCGAGAAGGAAGTCATGGAACCCCTTCAACGGCCACACGCCCAGGGTGTGTGAATAGAACCAGTGGATGTCACGTTGCATCGGCAACGTACCGAAGCCGACGTTCTTCACGGCCCAGTCTTCGTTCGGGTGCGCCGCAACATAGTACGGGTTGGTCTGCACGCCGAAGTGCAGCGTGAACTTGTTGCCGGCCAGCGAAGGCCCGGTCGGCAACCCCACACCCTGCGAAAGGTCCGAGCCGTCCGGCGCGGGCGCCGGCGCGGCGTCCACACGCGCAAGGCCCGTCAAGCCGAGAAGCATCCCGGCGGCAACAGCGAGCCGCATTCCGCGGCGGTTAAAAAACGAATACATCACAGTCACCTCCACACACACCCTTTGTCCCCCACCCCCGTATCCCCGTTTCCCCACTCTCTCTAATCTACGATTTCACCGCTCTTCCGCACTCAATTTCGCCGTCATGCTCGATGTTCACGCATCGACCTTGCCGGTCTTGACGCAACCGAGGGGTGATCGGACTCCGCCTGCGTCCCTATCCGTCTCGCCGGGGCACGCGAGCAAGAAATCTACTCCACCGTCGGACCCTTGCACGCACGTCCGAAAAAAAAGTTTTTCATCCTCGCTCTCTATCCACAGGGCCATTCTCGACTTACCGCCCCCTTGCCGAGCGCCTCAGCGGGGGTAGGCTCTAACGGATGGCCGAAAATTCAAGCCACAGAACAGACCGACTCGATACGTGTGTGTTTTGCACGCGGCCGCCGTCGATCAGGAATTTCCCGGCCTCCGATTGTGCGGCCTGCGCCTCCTGCAACACGTGGCCACTGATTCGAGTGGCCTCCTTGCTGCTGCTCTCACTGCTGACGGCCACGTTTTCCGGGTGTGCGGCGTCCGAAGTTACCCGCCGCCCCGCGCCGGCCACCGACCGCCCCGCCGCCGTGCAGGGCCGCGCGTGGGAAGCCGTGCTCTTCACCCCCGCCGTCACCGCGGCCATCGACCGCCACCGGATCGACCCCGCGAATGAGGCCTGGGCGTCGCGCAACGACGCACGGCTGAGCTACCAGCCGCAGGCCCCGCAACTCGCCTCGGCGCAATGGCCCGAGCCCGATCGCCCCGCGCTCTCGGACCGGCGGTACCTGTTCCTCCCCGATCGGCCCGACCTGCTGCTCTACTACGACCAGGAACGCGGCGACTGGCGGCGTTACCACCATTACCCGTTCTATCGCTATTGATCCGCCGCGCGCGTCATCAGTGCGGCAGGCCGATGAACGGCAGCACCATGCTGACGGCGATCAGGATGATGATGATCCACTCCAGCAGCTCCATCCGGCGGGCGCCCTGAAAATCGCGGATCTTGTCGGAGATGCTCTCGAGCGTGCCGATCTTCCGCAACACGGCCGCGTCGCGCTCCGGCAGGTGCAGGCGCTCCGCGGCCAGTCGGTACACCCGCGCGAGGTACGGATCCCCGATCAGCTTCAGCGCGTTGTTCACGCCCTCGAAGAGCGAGGCGTTGTCCATCTGCAAGCGGGCCAGCCGCGCCAGCGACGCCGAGCCGGAGCTGAAGAGGATCCACGAGCGCCGATTCGCACGCCGTGCCAGCGTCGCGAACGCCTCTTCGAGCGCCGTGTCGAGCCGATCGTCGAGATACCGCATCTCCAGCAGCTCGACGTTGGCGTATTCGAGCACCGAGATCAGGTCATCCGCGTCCTGATCGATCAGCACCGCGGCGTTCCAGTCGATCACCGCCACGTCCTGCCCGGAATACGAGATCGTTGCCGCCAGCGCGTCGGCGACCTCCTGGCGGCTCAAGGGCCCGCGCTCGCCGCGGAGCACGCGGGTGATGATCTGCCCGAGCTGCGTGTCGGCCTTGGCGATCCCGCCGGCGGTCGTTTCGAGCGCGGCCGCGGGCTGCGGCAGGCCGTCGATCGAATCGATCTGAAACACGATGTAATCCTCGAGCCACTCGACCAGGCTCGGGCGATCGATCGCCGGGCCCAGCGAGGCCATCAGCGCCTCGACCTGCCGCCGAGCGTCGGCCATCAGCTCGGCGTGGTCGTGCAGCAGCTCGGAGAGCTCGGTGAGCGAATCAAGCTCGCCCGAGATCGGGACGCGGTAGGAGACCGAGACCGCCCCGAAGTCGAACATCAGGCACTCGGCCGTGGGGAGCGTGGTGCGCTGGCCGAGCGTCACCGGCTGGGTCGGCACGGCGATCCGCAGGGGCAGCGGGCGGTACTCGAAGTACGCCGGGGAGCGCCGGGTGTGCTTGATGCCGGGTTTGCGCGTCCCGGCCGCGAGCCGCTTGTTCGCCTCGTCGAGGTCGATGGCAAACCCCACGTCGAAGGCGAACATGACGTGGCAGCAGCCGCGGGCGAATTGCATGAGGGTCGTCCTATGTGCGTGGACGTTTGGGAGAAAGTGAACAGCGAACAGTAAGCAGTAAACAGACCCACCGCGTGGACGTGTGCCGGGGACGACACTGCCTTCTGCTCACTGTTTACTGCTTACTGTTCACTATCTCATTGTTCACTTGTCTTCCCTACACTTGCCCATGCCTGAAACGCCCCTGCCCGCTCTCGCCCGCCTCGCCCTCGAAGACGGCTCGGTCTTTGTCGGAACGCCCTTCGGCGCCACCGGCCGTGGGATCACCCAGACGGCCGAGGTCGTCTTCAACACCGCCATGACCGGCTACCAGGAGTCGCTGACCGACCCCTCCTACGCCGGGCAGATCCTCGTGATGACCGCCCCGCTCATCGGCAACACCGGCATCAACGAAGAAGACGTCGAATCGGCCAAGGTCCAGGTCGCCGGGTTTGTCGTCCGCGAACTCGCACGGCTGCACTCCAACTTCCGCGCGACCACCGACCTCTCGGACTACCTGAACACACAGGGCGTTCTCGGCATCTCCGGCGTGGACACCCGCGCGATCACCCGCCGCCTCCGCGTCAAAGGCTCGCTCCGCGGCGTGCTCACCGACGTGCCGCGTGACCAGCTCTCCGACGAGCAGCTCGTCGCCGCCGCCCGCTCGGCCCCCAGCATGGCCGGGCAGAACCTCATCCCGGGCGTCGGCTGCTCGACCGCGTCGACGTGGTCGGAGACGCTGGGCGAATGGACCTATAAGCACCCCGCGACCAACGGGGACAAGCCGTTGAAGGTCCTCGCCCTCGACTGCGGGGCCAAGCGGAACATCCTCCGCAACCTTACCGACCGCGGCTGCGCGGTCACCGTCGTCCCCCACGACATCTCCGCCGAGGAGATCAAGAAGCGCTTCAAGGCCGGCGAGTTCGACGGCTTGTTCGTCTCCAACGGCCCCGGCGACCCGGCCGCCGTTGAAAAGACCATCGCGACGCTGCGGGAAGTCGTCTTCGGCGAGACCGCCGTGCCGACCTTCGGCATCTGCCTGGGGCACCAGCTCCTCTCCCTCGCGGCCGGGGCGAAGACGTACAAGCTCAAGTTCGGCCACCGCGGCGCCAACCAGCCGGTGCTGAACATGATCACCCGGCGGGTCGAGATCACCAGCCAGAACCACGGCTTCGCCGTCGACCCGGAATCGCTCAAATCCCTTGGAAAACAGGCGATTACCACGCACGTGAACCTCAACGATCAGACGGTCGCGGGGTTTGCGATGAGCGATCGGCCGGTCTTTGCGGTGCAGCATCACCCGGAGGCGTCGCCGGGGCCGCACGACGCGGGGTACCTCTTTGATGCGTTCGTCAAGATGATGCGGGATCGGCGTCCGATGCCGTTCGAGGCGGAGCGGGCCCCCGCCGCGGCTGCCGCGGTCGCGGCACGCTGAACCGGGCTCCATGCGTCGCGGAGCCGCCGCGTGGAGAGAAGGGGAGGGAGCGGGGGGGTGGGGGGGGGGGGTGGAGCCCATTACCGGTCCCTGAAACACCTGTACAGGTGATTTACCAGGCGCGGAGTTCTCGGACGTGGCTGTGAGTCTGGGCAAGCCGCGCGGGGGCGATCGGTGTCAAAAGCACTCCAAATCCTTCATAAATCCTTTATTTTCAGGTATTTATGAAGCTTGTTCCGGATGTACGAGGGAACGGGTGAAGAGTTCGACAAGAGCCCCGGTTTTTGTGCCACGATCTTGACACCCCCCCCGGCTTGATGTATCTTTGCAGCCGTCGTTGTTGTGGTTTCTCTTACTGCCCTCCAAGATCGGAAGGAGACTCCTGTGAAGAAGTTTGGTATTGCTATGCTGGCTGTCGCCGGCCTCGCCGCCGCTGCCAACGCTCAGTCGTACACCATCGAGACCCGCTGGGTCGCTGAGACCACCACGGGCGCCCAGGGTGGCGTTGGTACTCAGCAGGCCACCGGTGCGGCAGACAATGGCAGCGGCTTTACGGTCGATGCCCCATACCGTCAGCGGTACGCTCTTCAGGCTCGCGTGGTGATGACGGGCCAGACCAACTATGGCTTGCTCGCTATTCACGGCGACATCAGCGCCGGCGGTATGGCGATCATCGACAACCACGTTGGTGGTGTGAACGCATTCACCGGCGCGGGCCGTGCAAATCCGTTCACGTTCAACACCGATACGGCCACGACCGATGGTCAGGCTCGTACGGCTCTTATCAACGGCTTCACCGCTTCCCAGAACGCGTTCCCGACGGTAACTTGGAATAACGGCGAGGCGAAGCCCGCTGCTCCGGTTGCTCAGGGAGTCGATCCGAACTGGGCCACGGTTTACCGCGTGTATGTGGAAATCACTGCCAATGATCTTCTGACCGCCGGAACGAAGACGGTGACCTTTAATGCGGCTCAACTTGAGCCGGGCACCGCGATCAACGGCTGGACGCAGGTTCCTCAGGATCTGACTCCTCCGGATGATTTCAATCCCTCCGTTCAGTTCAACTACGCCCCGCTCGTTGCTCAAGGACTTCAGAGCGTCGGTTCATCTTCATTCAAGCTGAACCTCGTCCCGGCTCCGGCTTCGGCCGCTCTGCTGGGCCTCGGTGGTCTGGTCGCCGCCCGCCGTCGTCGCGCCTAATCGCGTGACTCGGCAAACCCCGCTCAAACGGGGTTCCCTTCCCTAGCTCGTCTAGGAAGATCGAAACCACTCAGAGGTCTTGGGTTCGCCCAAGACCTCTGTTGTTTTTTGCAGTACCTCAAAGAACACTGCTCTGGAACTGGATGGGCAACGGTGCTCAAGCAAGCTCGAACGCACATCAACCGAGGGGCTGAGCCCCTCGGCTTTCTTTTCAAACCAGGATTGTCAAACTTCCGACCCGTTGGAACTCAATCAATACCGCGGCACGCCCGGGTCGATCGCGGCGGACCAGGCCTCGATGCCGCCGGCCATGGACTTCGCGTTGGTGAAGCCGTGGGCGCGGAGCGTGGCGGCGACGCGGAGCGACCGCCGGCCGTGGTGGCAATAGACCACCACCTCGTGGTCGCGCGGCCCGAGGCCGGCCGCGGCCGCGTCATCGGGGTCCAGCTCCAGCTCGTCGAGCCGAGCCTCGATCTCGTGCATCGGCACCCACACCCACTCGACCCCTCCCCCACCTCCCCCACTCCCCCCACCG
>CAZZDW010000053.1:0-24570 GCA_964652945.1 uncultured Phycisphaeraceae bacterium | reverse complement strand
GGCGGCATCATGGACCTGTGGGTCCGCGAAGCGCGGCTCTTCAAATACGGCTCGGGCACCGGCACCAACTTCTCGCGCCTCCGCGGCGAGAACGAGCCGCTCTCGGGGGGCGGCAAGTCGTCGGGGCTCATGTCGTGGCTGAAGATCGGCGACCGCGCGGCGGCGGCGATCAAGTCGGGCGGCACCACACGCCGTGCGGCGAAGATGGTCTGCCTCGACATGGACCACCCCGACATCCGCGAGTTCATCAACTGGAAGGTCCGCGAAGAGATCAAGGTCCAGGCGATGGTCGAGGGTTTTAAATCCATCGCGGAGAAGAAGGCCGGGCTGGGCGACGAGCACACCATCGGCGAGACGGCGCGGAAGCTCGGGCTGAAGCTGGATTACGACTTCAACGGCGAGGCGTACCAGACGGTCAGCGGGCAGAACTCCAACAACTCGGTGCGGATCCCCGACGAGTTCTTCGAGGCCGTCGACGCCGACGGCAACTGGCAGGCCTCCGGCCGCATCAGCGGCAAGATCGCCAAGACGTACAAGGCCCGCGAGCTGTGGGACGACATCTGCTACGCCGCGTGGCGGTGCGCCGACCCCGGCGTGCAGTTCGATTCGACCATCAACGCCTGGCACACCTGCCCGAGCGCCGGCCGGATCAACGCGAGCAACCCGTGCTCCGAGTACATGTTCCTCGACAACACGGCCTGCAACCTCGCGTCGATCAACCTGCTCAAGTTCTACGACCCTAAGGCGAAGAGCTTCGACATCGAGCGCTACGAGCACGCGATCGACCTGTGGACGATCGTGCTCGAGATCAGCGTGCTGATGGCCGCGTTCCCGAGCGAGGAGATCGCGCGGCTGTCGTACCGCTTCCGCACGCTGGGCCTTGGCTACGCCAACTTCGGCGCGATGATGATGCAGGCGGGCATCGCGTACGACAGCGAGGAGGCCCGCGCCCTCTGCGGCTGCCTGACCTCGATCCTGACCGGCCGCTCGTACCGCCAGTCGGCGCTGATGGCGGCGCAGCTTGGGGCGTTTGCGGGGTATGGCGACGACCGCGACAACATGCTGCGGGTGATCCGCAACCACCGGGCGGCCGCGCACGGCGTGGAGCGCTTCAACGCCAAGGGCGAGAGCAACTACGAGAAGATGCACATCCCGCCGGTGCCGATCGACCACGCGGTGATCAACTCGGGCACGATCGCCGGCGTCAACGCCGAGGACCTGCTCGACCACTCCACCCGCGCCTGGGACGAGGCGCTGGCCGCGGGCGAGAAGCACGGCTACCGCAACGCCCAGGTCACCGTCATCGCGCCCACCGGCACCATCGGCCTCTTGATGGACTGCGACACCACCGGCATCGAGCCGGACTTCGCGCTCGTCAAGTTCAAGAAGCTCGCCGGGGGCGGGTACTTCAAGATCGCCAACGAGTCGGTCAGGCCGGCGCTGGTCACCCTCGGCTATACGCCGAGCGAGATCACCGACATCATGCGGTACCTCCTCGGCACGCTGACCGTCGATACGCCGGTGCCGAGCGACAGCGATTACGCGGGCTTCGGGGGCAAGTCCTTCAAGCAGTTCCTGCTCAGCAAGGGCTTCCTTGAAACCGACCTGGAAAAGATCGACAACGCGCTGCCGGGCGTCTTTGAGTTGTCGTTCGCGTTCAGCGTGTGGGGCCTGGGCGACGAGGTGCTCCGCCGCGTCGGCGTGGACCCCGACGCCGCCAAGAACAACCCGTCCTTCAACCTGCTCCGTACGCTCGGTCTGACCAAGGCCGAGGTGGACGCGCTCAACGCGATCATCTGCGGCACGCAGACCGTCGAGGGTGCGCCGCACCTCAAGCCCGAGCACCTCACCGTCTTCGACTGCGCCAACAAGTGCGGCAAGATCGGCGAAAGGTTCATCGCCCCCGAGGGGCACATCCGCGCGATGGCGGCGGCCCAGCCGTTCATCTCCGGGGCGATCTCCAAGACGATCAACCTCCCCAACGAGGCCACGGTCGACGAGATCGGCCGCTGCTATCGCCTCTCGTGGGAGCTGGGGCTCAAGGCCAACGCGCTCTACCGCGACGGGTGCAAGCTCAGCCAGCCGCTCTCGGCCAAGTCTGACACGGCCGAGGAGGCGGCGGAGGAAACCGCAAAAAAGCCTGCGGCCTCCCCGGCCCCCCCCCCCACAACCCAGGCGGCTGCGAGGTCTGCGGAAGCGACGCATTCAATCCTCTCTTCGACGGCCCCGATGCCTGAACCGGCACCGGTCCCCGAAACCGTCGTCCGCATCGTCGAACGCCCGATGCGGCGGCGTCTGCCCGACACCCGCGCGTCGATCACGCACAAGTTCAACATCGCCGGGCACGAGGGCTACCTCACCGTCGGGCTCTACGAAGACGGCATGCCCGGCGAGCTGTTCATCACCATGGCCAAAGAGGGCTCGACGATCGGCGGCCTGATGGACTCGCTGGGCACCGCGACTTCTGTGGCTCTGCAATACGGCGTGCCGATTGAGAGTCTGGTCAACAAGTTCACCCACCAGCGTTTCGAGCCGGCCGGGATGACCTCCAACCGCGACATCCCCTTCGCCAAGAGCCTGGTGGACTACATCTTCCGGTGGATGGGCATGGAGTTCATCCCCGGCTACCGCGAGGCCAACGCGCCGCGCCGGCCGAGTGACGTTCAGCCGCTGCCGGTCGATAGCGATGACGATCTGGATCTTCCGGCGCTGCCGCGTTCGTCGGCACGCCTTTCCGCTCTGGATGACAGCGGGAGCGACGACGGCGGGAGCGCCGCGCCTGCCGCCGGTTCGAATCTGCCCGCTACTCATGTCATGGAGGACATCAAGCCGTGGAACGACGCCTCTTCGCCGAAGAACCCGTCCGCTCTCTCCGCTGCCGCGCCTGCCGCCCCGGTGAAGACCGCCGGGCGTGCCGGGGGAGGGGAGGGGGGGCAGCGAAGCTCGACCCATACGCAGGCGAAGCTCGCCGACCCGGCGACGACGCACGGGCAGCAGACGCTCGAGCTCGAAGAGGAGCACGTGCGTGTGGTCGTGACGGCCGAGGCCGGGCAGATGACCGCCGCCTCGCACCATCGGCACGGCCGCTCGCCGCGCAGCGCGGGAACCGGGGGCGTGGGGCGGAGCCGCGTCGCGGTGACCGCCGAGACTTCAGCCCTGTCGCTGGCGATGCAGAACAACATGGGCGACGCGCCCGCGTGTGACGGGTGCGGGGCGATCACCGTCCGCAACGGCACCTGCTACAAGTGCCTCAACTGCGGCAACTCGATGGGCTGCTCGTAATCCCCCCGCCCCCCTGGCTTTCGGTACGTCCGGCGAGGGGCCGGGACAGGCCTTCTGGCAAGCGGAAGGAACCCATGCCCCGGTCCAAGCAACGGAAGGTTTGTGCCCCGGACGGGCCTTGTCGCAACCCCGGCCATCGGCCACGGAGGAGTTGCCGCACACGGCCCAGCGCTTGAACCGGCCCCCGCCACGTACCGCCGCAAGCCTCTCGATTCGTCCGTGTTCCTCCCTTCAGCCCCCGCCACGGCACCCCGCCCTGGCGGGGGTTGTTTGTCGGGAGCGCACAGCGCCGGCCGTCACGGCGGGCGCGGCGCGCGGCCGTTTTCCACCGATCCTGCGAACCCTGATACACTGCACACCATGGCCGTTGAACGATTAGTTTCTCCCACCGCCGCCGGGCCCGTGTCCGTCGCGGCACGCAACGGCGCCGGCCATCCGACCACTGCCGGGCACGCTCAAGACCAAGGCCGGGGGGGAGCGGGGGGCGACGAGGACCGCAACTGGTCGCTCCGCCCGCGGCGGATCGACGAGTACGTCGGGCAGACCGACCTGATCCGCCGCCTGGGCGTCACCATCGCGGCCGTCCGCCAACGCGGGGGCGGCGAGCCGATGGAGCACGTCCTGCTGCACGGCCCGCCGGGCCTGGGCAAGACGACGCTGGCGCACGTGATCGCCGAGGAGATGGGCACGCGCGTCCACGTCACCTCCGGCCCGGCCCTCACCAAGCCGACCGACCTCGTCTCGGCGCTCACCGCCCTCGACGCCGGGGACGTCTTGTTCATCGACGAGATCCACCGTCTGCCGATCGCCGTGGAGGAGTTCGTCTACCCCGCGATGGAGGATTTTCGTATCGACGTGCGGGTGGACTCGGGCTTGAGCGCGCGGACCGTGCAGATCGGCCTGAAACCGTTCACGCTGATCGGGGCGACGACGCGGGCCGGGCTGGTCTCGTCGCCGATGCGCTCGCGCTTCGGCATCACGCACCACCTGCGGTATTACGAGACCGACGAGCTGCTGACGATCCTCCGGCGCTCGTGCGGGCTGCTCGGCGTGGCGATCAAGCAGGAGGCGGCGCTGGTGGGGATCGCCGAGCGTTCACGCGGCACGCCGCGGATCGCCAACCGGCTGCTGCGAAGGGTCCGCGATTACGCGCAGGTCAAGGCCGCGGGGGAGGGGGGGCTGACGCCGAGGGTCGTCGACGATGCGCTGGCGATGGAGGGCGTGGACGGCCGCGGGCTCGACGAGCTGGACCGCTCGTTCCTTTTGGCGCTGGCGCGGACGTTCAACGGCGGGCCGGCGGGGCTGGAGGCGGTCGCCGCGACGATGAACGAGGATGTGGGGACGCTCGAAGAGGTCGTCGAGCCGTACCTCTTGCAGATCGGGTTCATCTCGCGCACCCGGCGGGGGCGGATGCTCCTGCGGGCGGGGGCCGAGCATATCGGGATGCCGGGCGCGGCGGGGGAAGGGCGAGAAGAGGATGAGGGGTTGTTTGTGGAGGAATAAAATCGCAAAGAGCAAAGGGCCAAATGGCAAATTCGGAGCTGCGTACGATGGTCATTGGCTCGAATTCGCGATTTGGAAATTTGCGATTTGCTATTTTTATCCAGCGATTAGCCATTTTCTATGCGACACATTACTTTGATCACCACCGGCGGCACCATCGAAAAAACCTACGACGAACAGTCGGGGGAACTGGCCAACCGCCGCTCGATCGTCCACAAGATGCTCCGCCGTCTGCGGCTGGAAGAGACCACCGTCGCCACCATCGAGCTGATGAGCAAGGACTCGCAGTACATGACCGACGACGACCGCGCGCGGATCGTCGGGGCGCTGCGGGCGACCGGCGTTGATTGCAAGCCCCCGGTCGAGCCGCCCACGCACGGCGTGGTCATCCTGCACGGCACCGACACGCTCAGCGTGACGGGCGAGACGATCCTCGAGGAGCTGGGTGCGACCTTGCGCGTGCCGGTGATCCTGACGGGCGCGATGCGGCCGTACGAGATGACGCGGTCGGACGCGCTGCAGAACCTGACGGAGGCGATCTTCGCGACGGGGGTGGCGGGGCCGGGCGTGTACGCCGCGGCGCACGGGAGGCTGCTGGCGTTCCCCGGCGTGGTGAAGGACCGGAGCCGGTTGACGTTTGTGAAAAAATAGCAAAGAGCAAAGGGCCAAATGGCAAACTCGACGCACGTCTACGTGTTGCCGGTTTGAATTTGGCCCTTTGGCCATTTGCCCTTTGGAGTTTTCCCATGCCCGCGATCATCCTGGCGATCTGCGCCGGCCTGTGCTGGGGCGTCGGCGAGCTGTTCACCAAGGCCGTGCTGCACACACACAAGGTGGGGCCGATCACGGCGATCGCCGTGCGGTCGACCGTCGCGCTGCCGGTCTTGTGGATCGTCTATTTCCTGGCGGTCCACGTGCTGAAGATGCCGAAGGAAAACCCGGCGTGGTGGCGCGGGGCCGCGGGCGGCGGGGCCGACACGGCGACGATCCTCAAGCTCGTCCTCGGCTCGGGCCTGGTCGCCGGGGCGGCGGCGATGATCTGCTTCTACTGGGCGCTTTCGCTGGGCGAGATCTCGAAGATCAAGCCGATCGCCTTCGCGCTCGCGCCGGCGACGGCGGTCGTGCTCGCGTGGCTCGTCCTCGGCGAGGAGATGAGCTGGCGCAAAGGGATCGCCGTGGCGCTGATCCTGGCGGGCGTGGTTTTGCTCACCGGACGATGAGTTTTTACCACAGAGACACAGAGAGCACAGGAACACAGAGAAAGACAAAGACAGTTTCTCTGTGCTCGCATCTCGCACGAAACGGGACTGCCTTCCTCTGTGGTTCTCGGTGAACTCTGTGCCTCTGTGGTGAATAAAAAACGCCCCGCGAGGCGAGGCGTCGGATAAATACAACTATCAAGCTTTGGACGTGAGCGGCGGCTCAGCCGTTGATCGCCGAGACGCGGAGCTTGGTGTACTGCTGGCGGTGGCCCTTCTTGCGGCGCCAGGCCTTCTTGGGGCCGAAGTGCCAGATGACCAGCTTCTCGCCGAGGACGCTCGGCTCGACGACCTCGGCCGTCACGCTCGCGCCCTTGACGTAGGGGGCGCCGATCGATGCGTCCTTGCCGTCGACGCCGCCGACGAGCAGGACCTTGTCGAAGGTGACCTGCTTGCCGGCCTGGACCTCGCCCTTGTCGAGCAGGTCGACGAGGAACTCTTCGCCCTGGGAGACTTTGCGCTGGCCGCCGGACTCTTCGATGATCGCGTACATGGCTCGTGAGCCTTTCTCTATCTGCCGCACGGGACGGGGGGTTCTCAACGAGCGGACCCAAACAGGGCCCTCCTACTCGTTGGACCAGGCTTTGGCCCGGACCGCAACGGGGCCGAGATGATAGGCGGCACGGCCCGGGCGCGACAGAGACGCCCCGGCACAGCGGCTATTCGCCCGGCACGCCCGTGATCGCCAGCCGAAGGGCCCGGTCGGCCCGCCGGCGGTAGACGAGCACGCCCAGCCCGGCAGCGATGAGCACGAGCCACCAGACCAGCCCCCCCACCGCCACGCGGACGAGCCAGGCCAGGCTGGCGACGAGGTGGGCGAGGCCGATCCGCCAGCCGCCGCCGACCTCGCGGGAGAGGGACGCGCCGAACCCCGACTCGGCGGGCTCGGATGGAGGCTTGGCCGAGCGGATCGAGACGGCGACCGACGCCAGCGACACGCGGCCGGCGAGGGCGTCGCGCTGGGCCGTCAGCCGCTCGATCCGCTCACGCACCTCCCGGAGGCTCTCGCGGAGTTTCAGGATCTCGTCGAGGCTGGCGTTCTCGCGCGAGGCCAGGAGCTCCTGCAGTTCCGTCTCGACACGCCGCTCGTTGGTGAGGCGTGCGTCGAGGTCGATCACCTGGTCGGTGACGTCGTCGGCGGAGGAGTGTTCGGCGACGACCTCGCCCATGCCGCGGAGCGTGGCGAGGACGGCCTCGAGCCGGTCGGGCCGAACGCGGAGCGTGAGCCGGCCGACCGCCTGCTCGCCCTCTCCGGCGAGCGACGAGTTCTCGACGTATTCGCCGGCCGCCTCGTCGATCGCTTTGGCCGCCCGGTTGAAGACGCCGGAGACGTCGTCGGCCTTGAGATCGATGGTTGCCGTGCGGATGACGTGGCGGACGGGGGCGTCGGCGGAAGGAGCAGGGGCCGCCTCCATCTTCGCGGCTCGCGGCGGCGCGAACGCCAACTCGCGGCTCGCCATGCCGCCACTATCCGCGGCATCACGAACCCTTGCCGACTCCCCTGCCTCGGCGGGCTGCGACATCGCCATGCGGCTCTGCGATTCCGCTGTCACGCCGCCGGCGCCGGCCGCGTCATCGAACTGCGCGATCGACTCGTATCGGCCGGCGGAGACGTTGCGTGCCTTGCCCAGCGACGGCAAGAGCACGCCGACGAAGACCAGCAGCACGATCACCGCGCTGCCCGCGCCGATCAACCAACGAGCGGGCAGCGCCCGAGTCAGCCGCCCCCCCGCGTGCCGCTTGGTCGAAGGCGCATGTTCGCGCTCCCACGCGGCTTCCCACGGTGGAACAGAACTTTGCCCAGGCGCCCCCCCAACGCCTGTGCCACGGCCCGTATCACCCTCCCACGCGGTCATGCTCGCCAGCTCGCGCTCGATCGCGTCGGTCGTCCGGTCGTGCTGGGCGTTGTGTTCGTGCTCGTTCATCATGGCCCCACCTCCGAGGCGAGTTGCGTGCGGAGCGTGCTCAGCGCCGCGTGCAGCCGCGATTTGAGCGTGCCGACGGGGATCTCCAGCACCGCCGCGGCTTGCTCGTGCGTCAGCCCGCGGTGATAGCACAGCAGCAGGAGCAGCCGCGTCGCCGCGGGGAGTTTCCAGACGGCCGCGTGCAGCCGTTCGCTCAGTTCATGTCCGCCCGGCTCGGCCGCTTGCGTTTGTCGCGGCAGCGTGCCGTTGAGCATCGCGGCGGCGGGCAGCGCGTCGCGTTTCGCCTCCGCCGCCCGCAGGTCGCGGCAGCGGTTGATCAGGATGCGATACAGCCACGTCTTCACTTCGCTGTCACCCCGGTAACTCTTGCCGTATTTGATGACACGCACCCACACGTCCTGCACGGCGTCCCTGGCCGCCTCCTCCGCCTTGCCCGCCCCGCCCTTTCCACCGCCGCCGCCGAGGAGCCCGCGGGCCATGCCGAGCATCGGCCCTTCGTAGCGGCGCGCAAGCTCGCCCAGGGCCTCGCGCTGCCCTTGCGAGAGCCGTTCCAGGAGCTCGCGGTCTGTCGTCTGCTCGTCGATCACGGGAAACGCTCAGGAAACGCCGTCATAGCCGGTCTGGAGAGTTAGACCGGGCACCCCTGGGATCGGTTCGCGCGGAACGTGAATATCCGCTCAATGTCCGAGAACGCGGAGAAACGGAGGTGTGCGGAGACGCAGAGAAAGGCATCATACCAAATGCCGATGTGAACAAGAAGATTCTCCGCTGCTCCGCTTCTCCGCTTTCCTCCGCTTTCTCGGGTTTCCGTGAAGAGTGAGAGGACCTCACGCCCCCGCGGTCTCTTTGTCCTTGGACTGCCGCTCGGCGCGTTTGCGCATGCTCTCGTCGAGGATGCGTTTGCGGATCCGCACCGTGCTCGGCACCACCTCGACCAGCTCGTCGTCCTCGATGTATTCGAGGGCGTACTCGAGCGTGATCTTGCGCGTCCCCTTGAGCACCACCGTCGCCTCCTTGCTCGCGGCACGGATGTTCGTCAGCGCCTTGAGACGCGTGATGTTCACCACCAGGTCGTTGTCGCGGTTGTGCTCGCCGACGACCTGCCCGGCGTAGACCTTGTCGCCCGGCGCGACGAAGAGCACGCCGCGTTCGGCCATCAGCTCGCAGGCGTGCGTCGTCACCTGCCCGCTCTCGCTGGCGATGAGCACGCCCTGCTGGCGGCCCATCGGCGCGCCCGTCATCGGGGCGAACCGCTCGAAGGTGTGGTGCATGATCGCCTCGCCCTGCGTCGCGGTGAGCAGGCGCGATCGCAGGCCGATGAGCCCGCGCGCGGGGATCTCAAACTCCAGGTGCGTCGTGGTGTCGCCGCGCGGCTCCATCGACTTGATCTCGCCCTTGCGCGCCCCCACCAGCTCCATCGCCGCCCCCACCGCCGTGCTCGGGCAATCGACCACCAGCCACTCGATCGGCTCGTGCGGCACCATCCTGCCGGCGTGCTCCATCTCCTTGATCACCACCTGCGGCTTGCCCACCGCCAGCTCGTACCCCTCACGCCGCAGCGTTTCGAGCAGGATGCCCAGGTGCAGCAGGCCGCGCCCGGAGACGACAAACTCGTCGCCGGCCTCGCCCGGCTCGACGCGCAGCGCCACGTTGTGCTGCAGCTCCTTGTTGAGCCGTTCGCGGATCTGCCGGCTGGTGACAAAGTCCCCCTCCTGCCCCGCCATCGGCGAATCGTTGACGCGGAAGACCATCGTCAAGGTCGGCTCGTCGATCGTCACCGGCGGCAGCGCGACCGGCTTGCTGGGATCGGCGATCGTGTCGCCGATGTCCACGCTCTCCAAACCCACGATCGCGCAGATGTCCCCCGCCCGCACCTCCTGCGCCTCGGCGCGGCCGAGGCCCTGGAACTTGAGGAGCTGCTTGACCTTGTCGTTCTTGACGCTGCCGTCGCGCTTCATCACCGCGACCTGCTGCCCGCTCTTGATCGAGCCGGCGAAGACGCGGCCGATGCCGATCCGCCCGACATAGTCGTTGTAATCGAGGGCCGTGATGAGCACCTGCGTCGGCGCGTCCGGCTCGTCGGCGGGCGGCGGGACGTGCTTGAGGATCGCCTCGAAGATCGGCCGCAGGGTCGCGTCGGGGTCGGCCGTCATGTGGTCCTTGCCCGTCGCGGTCTTGGCGTCTTCCAGCTCGTTCGTCGCCCAGCCGTTGCGCCCCGAGGCGTAGATGATCGGAAAATCCAGCGCGTGGTCGTCGGCCCCCAGGTCCACCAAGAGATCGAAGACCTCGTTGATCACCTCCTGGATCCGCGCGTCCGGGCGGTCGCACTTGTTGACCACCACCACCGGCTTGAGCTTGGCCTCGATCGCCTTGGAGAGCACGAACCGCGTCTGCGGCATCGCCCCCTCCGACGAATCGACCAAGAGCAGGCACCCGTCGGCCATGCGGAGGACCCGCTCGACCTCGCCGCCGAAGTCGGCGTGGCCCGGGGTGTCGATGATGTTGACGTGGAAGACCTCCGGCGGCTTGCTCGGGTCGGTCACCGGGCGGACGTACTGCACGGCGCAGTTTTTCGACAGGATCGTGATGCCGCGCTCGCGTTCGAGCGGGTTGGAGTCCATGATCAGCCCGTGCTGGCCCCCCTCGAGTTTTTCCAGCTCCCCCGCCCGGAACATGCCGGACTGCTTGAGGAGCTGGTCGACGAGGGTGGTCTTGCCGTGGTCGACGTGGGCGATGATGGCGACGTTGCGGAGGTCGGCGGTCATAAGGTCTTCGGTTTCACACAAACGGCGTGCGGGAGGACGACGGGGAAGGGGGACGATGATAGAAGCCCCGCAAGCCGTCTGCTTTTCGGGGCTTCCGGGCGCCTCGGCTCGGGTGTTATCGCCCGCTCTCGCCTTCATCCGCGGCACGCGGCGGGTCGTTGAGCACGATCCCGATCTCGCCGACCACGTCCCCCTCGTCGGTCGCGCGGGTGCGCCACTCCAGCAGGCGGATCCGCCGGAACGCCGTGCTCCACGACGCCTCGGCGCCGTTCACCTGTGAGACCTCCACCGGCAGCATCGCCTGCACCGCCGCGGCCTGGACGACGCCCAGCGACAGCCAGCGGTCCAGCCGCTCGTCGGCCTTGGGCGGGGGCGCAGGGACCGGCGGCGCGAGGGCGTCGATCGCCCGCCGGTGGTACGCCGCGGGGGTGCGGCTCGCGATTCCGACCTCGCCGCCGTCGACCTGCCCGGGCGCGACGGTGATCGCCCACCACATGCGCTCGCGCGCCTCCTGTTCCGCCTCTGCGGCGTCCGTCCCGACGCCGGGGTACGACCAGCACAGCACCGGCGAACGCTGAAAAAGCTCGAAGAGCGGGCTTGCGGGCTTGAAGGCCAGGGGGAGCACGCGGGGCGCCTCGGGGAAGACGCCGCCGAAGTCCCGCGGCGGGTGGTCCGACCCGCCGCCGAGCTGCTGCTCCAGCGTGCCGGCGAGCCGTGCGACGGCCGTGTCCATCGCCGCGACAAACCGGCCCATCTCCGCCGAGCCCGACTCGGCCGCCTGCGGGCGCAGCTCGATCGCCAGCGTCACCGCCGGCATCTGGGTCGGTTTCGACGGCTGTCCATCGGCGGGCTGCCCGGCGTCGGCGGTCTGGGCGCGTTCGACCGGCAGCGGTGGCACGCTCGGCACGGACGGGCCCGTCGCCTCGACCAGCAGGGCCTGCCGCCCGTGCAGCGCCGCGACCGCCCCGGGGTCCAGCCCCACGCTCGCCAGCACCGTCGCCACCGTGCCCGCCGAGCCGGCGATCGAACCCGCGGCTCCCGCCGTCTGCTCGCCCACCGCCGCGTCGCCCCCCGTGGTCGACGTTTGCAGCACCGCGGCCAGCGGCGCATACGCCAGCATCCGCCGAAGCGGCGCATCGGAGACCCACGGCATCGCGGCGAGCATCCCGGCGCGGCGCTGCTCGCGGAGCACCGCGTCAAGCCGCCAGCGCGTGCCCGGCCCCTCGCTCGGCCGCAGAGCCTCGCTCCGTGCCGCGACGGCGAGAAAATCCCGCCACTCCCGTCCCGGGCCCTTGTGCTCCTCGCCCGCCGCCTGCTGCCCAAGACGCAGCACCAGCCGGATCGGCGCGTCCTTGCCGCCCGCGTTGTCGAGGCGGTCGATCGCCGCCTTCGCCGTCACCGCCAGCGGCGGCGTGGGGGGCTCGACGCCGCGCTCGTCCGCGTGCAGACACGCGACCACCGAGTACATCAGCCACGACCCGCCGCGCTCGGTCGGGCCGATCACGACCCAGCGGTCGTCGCGCGTGGGCTTGGGCGGCTCAGGCGTTTCCGCCTCATCGCCCGTCGAGAACGTGATCCGGATCCCCCCCGGCCGCCGCGGATGGTGCACCGTGTAGATGAACTTGCCCCCCGGCAGCGCGAGGATCTGGTGCCCCTCGAACAAGCCGCGCGGCGCGGCATCGAGGCGCGTCATCAGTCGCCGCTCGGCGTCGGGCGTTACGCGGCTGAGCAGCGCCCACGTCCCGCCGCCGTCGGCCGCGGGCGACTGCCCGCCGCCGGGCCGCGTGTTCCCCGCGGTGATGAGCACCACGCGCGTGCCCAAGAGCGCGTCGAACGCCTCGTCGCTCGTGTACCCGAGCTGTGCGGCAAGCTCGGGCCACGCCTTGCGGATCGGCCCGAGCAGCCCGTCCGGGTCCAGCAGCGCCAGCGCCGAATCGCCTAGGCCCGTGGTGCGGATCGCCGAGGCGTCATCGAGCACCACCGCCAGCTCGGCCGCACCGGGCAGAAGAGAAAAAATATCGTCGGGCGTGGTTTCGTCGGCGGCGTCTTGCTGGTTTGCCGCGGGGTTTGCCGCCGCGGGCGAGGCCGGCTCGCCGGGCTGGGCGGCCCGCGCGGCCGGCGTCGGCACAAGGATCAGCAGCAGCGACGCCGCCGCGCACGAGAAGACCCGCCAGGAAGCACCGTGGCGATCGGCCGAGGCGGCGATGGTTCTCGGATGCGCCGATGGGAAGAGCATCATCGGTCGATTACCGGCGTGCCGCGGCGTCGGTTGCCTTTTCCGCACGCTCGTCCGATGAAGGCGTCACCCACAGCCCCACCGTCCCCCCGCCCGCCCCACTGCCGCCGGAGCCGCCGAGCAGGCTGCCGACGCCGTCGGCCAGCGGCGTGGCGTCCTTGGCCTGCGCGACGCGCCGCCCGGCTCGCCCGCGGCGCTGGAGCGTCCAGTCGTTGACGGCCACGCCGCGCCCGTCCTGCGACGACAGCGACCACACCAGCACCGACCCTTCCATCCCCTCCACCCGGGCCGCCGATGCCAGGCCGGCGCCGGGGATCGCGACACAGTTGATCGACGCCATGGGCGAGAGCCGACCGTCGGCCTCGAACGCGGCGTGCGGCTCGGACGAAGCCGACGCATCCTCCGCCGCCGCACCGTCAATGACCATCTCATCCGAGACCGTCTCCAGCCACATCGTGCCGAAGAACGTCCCCCGCTGCAGCCGCACGCGCACCTTTCGGCAGGCGCAGGGCAACGGCTCGGCCGAGGCCAGCCGCAGCGCCGCCCGCCCCGCGTCCTGGTCCTCGGTTTCGCTCATCTGGATCGGCCCGATGACGATCCGCAGCAGGCCCGCCGGCTCGGCGGCCGCCACGTTCGTCAAGCCGCTCCGCAGCACCGCCGGACCCTCGGAGGCCTTGGCCTCCGTCGCGCTCAGCAGCAGCGTCATCGGCGTGGGCGGCGTCTCGACCAGCGTCGTGGTCTGCGGCGCAAAGCGCCACGCCAGCACCGCCGTCAGCGCCCCGCCCGCGACCGCGGCGCACGCCGCGACCCGCACCGCCTTGACCCACCACCGCGTCTTGGGGCACAGAAACTCACGCCGTTCGTCCACGGCGTTGAGGATCGAGGCCGTCAGGTCCGGCATCTTCGGCAGGGGCGCACGCAGCGAATCCATCGCGCGATCGACATCGCCGAGCGCGTCGCGCTTGGCGTCGCCGGTGCGCCGGCCTTCGTCGGATTCCCCCTCCTGCCCATCGCCCCGACCGTCGGCCAACTCATAAAACCAGTCATCGGGTAGATCGTGGCGGCTCACACCGAGACCTCCCCCCACGCCTCGCTCACGTGGGCCGCGTGCTCGGCGTGCTCTTCGAGAGCCGCACGCATGTGCTTGCGCCCGCGGTGCAGGTGGCTCTTGACCGTCCCCTCCGGCATGTCCATGTACTCGGCGATCTGGCTGATCGGCCAATCAAGCTGGTGGAACAGGACCACGATCTCGCGCTGCTGCTCGCTCAAGGTCGAGAGGGCGTAATCGAGCGCCCGCTTGGTGTTCGAGTCCACCTCGGCGCTGATCGTCGGCGACTCGGGGGCCGAATCGGACGACTGCCACCCGCCGACGACGTCGCTGTCGTAGGCCGGCTTGTGCTTCTGGCAGGCGTTGACGTACAGGCGCTTGGCGATCGTAAAGAGCCACGTCGAGAAGCGGAAGCGGAAATCGAACCGCCCGAGGTTGGTCAGGGCGCGCACAAAGGCGTCCTGCACGATGTCCTCGGCGACATCGGGCCGCCCCGACAACCGCAGCATGTAGGCGTAGAGCGACCCCTGGTGGGCGCGGACGAACTCCTCAGCCGCGGCTCTGTCGCCGGCGAGCACGCGCTCGATCAGCCTGCGCTCCTCGGTACGGGTCATCTGTACACTCTACCGTCCCCGGGTGAAAAAGTTCCGGGCCGAGCCCGTTCCTGCTCTTTTTTCGACCTCTGATCGGTGCCGAATCAATAAACTGGGCCCGGAAAGCGACTTCCCGGACCCAATGCGAGGGATATCCACTTTGTAGAAAAGGCGGGCGTCCGTGCCCGATGGATCGGAAAAAGTTAGGCGGCCTTGGACTGCTTCTTGCGGTTGCGGCCGACGGTCCGGTGGGTCAGGTTCGACCGCTCGTCGGCGTGCTCGATGAGCACCTCGACCATCTCCAAGGGGCTCTTGGCCCAGACGTCGGCGCCGATCTCTTCGGCGAGCCCCTCGGCCCGGTTGAAGACCCCGCCGCCCACGGCGATCTGGAGGTGGGGGCAGGCCCCGATCTCGTGGAGCGTGTCGACGAGCTGGCGGATGGAGGGAAGGTCGGCCGCGGCGGAGCAGAACATCAGCAGGACGTTGGGCTTGTGCTCCTGGACGCGGGCGAGGATCTCGTCGTTGGGGACGCCGCCGCCGGCGAAGGAGATGGTGAACCCGGCGGCCTCGATGAGGTCGGTCGCCATCTGGGCGCCGAGCTCTTCGCCCTCGGACGTGCCGCAGAACGCGAGGATGGTGCGGTCCTGGGAGGGCTGGCGGCGGAGGCCGACGGCCGTCTGATCGATGAGGACCCGCAGGAGCCGCGTCGAGAGATGGTGGCTCAGGCAGGAGAGCTGGTCGGCCTTGTAGAGGCGTTCGAGCAGCTCGTGCGTCGGCCAGAAGAGGTCGGTGATGAGGCTCTCGACGGTCGTGCCGGCCGAGATGAGCGTGCGGATGAAGTCCCGGCTCCCGGCCCGGTCGCCGGCGATGAGCAGCTCGAAGAAACGTTCGATCAGACCCTCTCGGTTCATAGCCACGTACTCCACAGTCATGGGGAAGTCGGCCCGCGTCTCCAAGAACCTTGCTTCCGTGTGTATCCGGCCCGCTCCGCCGGCCGTGTCATTGTGTCACGCACATGAGCAATCGAGCCCGCGGGCCGATTCGCGTGAACTTGGGCTCAGGGTCTGTGCGGAAGACGTGATGGGACGGCAAAACCTGCGCAGGTCCGAGAAGCAATCGGGTTCCGGGTTTCGGGGTCCGGGTTCCGGGTGAAAAACGAGCCCGAAGCGCGAGCGAGGGAGCACCGCACCGCGTTTGCGCAAGAACGAGCCGTTTTCAGCGAGCATCCGCCCGATAACACATGCAGATGCCCATCGAGAGCGGCCGCGTCTCCACTCCCGTAAACCCGGCGGCCTCCAGCGCAGACCGCATCTGCCCCGGAGCCATGAACGTCGAGACGCTCCTGGGCAGGTACTTGTACGCACCGGAGCGGTCGTGCGCGATGAGCGTGGCCGTGATGGGCATGATCCGCTTGCTATAGAGGTTGTTGAAGGCGCGGACGAGCGGGTTCCTCGGCTCGGCGAACTCCAGGATGATGAGCCGGCCATTGGGAGAGAGCACGCGCCGGAACTCGGCGAGGGCTTTGGCCGGGTCTTGGACGTTGCGGATGCCGAAGGCGATGGAGACGACGTCGAACGAGCCGTCGGCGAAGGGGAGATGCTGCGCGTCGCCCTGCGCGTAGCTGATCTTTTCGGCCAAGGGGGGGGGCAGCCGGTGCAGCTTGTGACGTGCGACGTCGAGCATCTCGTCGGTGATATCCAGCCCGGTGACCCCCCCTCCCCCCTTTCCCGCTGCGCGAGCGAACGCCATCGACAGGTCGCCGGTGCCGCAGGCGACGTCGAGGACGCGGTCGCCGGGTTTGAGGTCGGCGAAGCGGACGGCGAATCTGCGCCAGAGCTGGTCCTGCCAGAGGGAGTGCAGGCGGTTGTTGAGGTCGTACTTGCGCGCGATCGCGGCGAACATGCGCCGGACTTTTTCCTGCTTGGCCGCGTCGGCGTGCGGGGCGGCGAGGGCCGCGTCGGTCCAAACGGAGTCGGGGGGGGCGGATGAAGGTGCGCTCACAAACAGATCGTAGAGGTCCCGAGATCAGAGGACGACGCACAGCGGATACGAACCACGCACGGAACAAGCCCACAGGCTAAGCCTGTGGGCTTTGGCTGGATTCATTGTCGCGGATAGTCCCATACATGCTCGTGGGCGTCTCGTCGAGATTACAATCGTGCTCGCACGCCTTCTTGGGAGTTCCATCATGAAACAGACACTGGCGTTGTTCTCGTTGTTTGCGATGAGCCTGCTTCAGGCCTGCACGACCAACGCGACTACCGGCCGCAGCCAGTTCCTCACCATGTCGCGCGAGGAGGAGATCCAGCTCGGCAACGAGGCGCAGCCGGAGCTGACCAAGGAATACGGCGGGCAGGTGCAGGACCCGGCCCTTCGGCAGTATGTCTCGGACATCGGGCGCAAGCTGGCGGCGGTGACGGAGGCGGACAACCCGAGCCTGCCGTGGGAGTTCACGCTGCTCGACTCGGACGTGATCAACGCCTTTGCGCTGCCGGGCGGGAAAGTCTTCCTGTCGATGGGCCTGGCCAAGGAGATGACCAACGAGGCGCAGATGGCCGCGGTCTTGGGGCACGAGATCGGGCACGTGACGGCCAAGCACACCAACGAGCGGTTCGGGCAGCAGGCGATCCTCGTGGGCGGGGCGACGGTCATCGGCGCGGTGATCGGCGGGGCGGTGAGCGACGACACGACGCAGGGGGCCGCGATCGGCGCGGGGGCGGGCGGCACGGTGGGCGGGATCGCCGCGCTGTCGTACAGCCGGAACCAGGAGATCGAGGCCGACCGGCTCGGCATGCGGTACATGGAGAAGCTGAACTACAACCCCTACGCCGCGGTGCAGGTGCAGGAGATCCTCAAGCGCGAGTCGGAGAAGAGCGGCGGGGCGCCGCCGGAGATTTTGTCGACGCACCCCGCGTCGGACACGCGCATCGCCGAGCTGCAGAAGCGGCTCGACAAGTACTACCAGCACACCGTCAACAACCCGCAGTACCAGTACTTCGAGGACCGGTTCCAGCGGCAGTTTTTGAGCCGAATCGCGCTCTTGCCCATCGAGAACGACGCGCGGCGTGCCGCCGGCAGCACGATCGTGTGGAGTGATCCGATGACGTGGTGTGCGCACTGCCGCGAGGCGGCCGAACACGAAACCCACATGCACTGATGGTCGTGCGCTATGTTTTACCACAGAGGCACAGAGGACACAGAGTTCACAGAGAAGAGACGGGGCGGCGTATGCGCGGGCGATTGTTGAAGGTCGGCGCGTATGTGCTCGCGGGCTTCGTGATCAACATCGCCGTGGCGTGGGGGTGCGTGGTTGCGCATCGCCACGTCAAGTTTGAGTGGAACCCGTATTACAACCCACACAGAGGTGACCCCGTCGCTTTTTTCGTCATTCAACGATTTGGTACAGAATGGGTCACGGGTTGCGGCAGGCCGGGCACGCTGATCAATCGGTATCCCGACAAGGTCAAAACGTATGAAAGCACGCCGTGGTGGCCGAAAGAAGCGGTCACGTTTAATTTGGAAGACAACGCGGACGCGATGGCGGCAGGATGGCCGCTGCTGAGTTTCTCTGCTTGGAAAACAACGACCATCGAGCAACTCTCGAAAGATGAAGTCCGTTACAAGCCTGTCGGACATATGGGAGTTCCGCTTGGCATCCTGAGCTCCAACGAACTGTCCGTGTTTTTACCTTTTCACCCCCTCTGGCGCGGCGTCATCATCAACTCGTGTTTCTACGCGGCGTTGCTGCGGATGTCGATCGCGACGCCGCGTGCGATGCGGCGGCGTGTGCGAAGAAGAAAGGGGCTTTGTATGAAGTGTGGCTACCCCGACGGCGGTGCCGTTCGCTGCCCCGAATGCGGCGAAGTGTTGTTGGTTCCTCCTTCCGGGGCACGTCTGACAAGGAACTGATGGAGCACACCTGACATGCTCACACGAGACGCGACCGTCAGGGAGCGTGTTCGGCTCGCCGCGACATGCACGCTCGCTCGCGCTCGCGTCTCGTATGAGAGCGTCAGGCTCGATGGAAAGAGCCTTCACGGCGATCACATCCGCTCGACGGTGGGAATGCCGAGCATCTGGAAACCTTCTTCGAGGACGCGGCGGGTGAGGTCGCACAGCCGCAGGCGCGAGGCGAGGAGCTGCGGCGTCTCGGCCTTGAGGACCGGGCACGCCGTGAAGAACGCGCTGAACGCCCCCGCGAGGTCGTAGAGGTACTGGCACATCCGGTGCGGCTCCAAGGCATCCGCAACGCTCCGCGCGGCAGACGGGAAGCGCAACAGCGCGAGCGCCAGCGTCTTTTCTTCCGGCGTGTTGAGCATAACCGCCGCATCGGCGAAACCTGGTAATGCGTCGCCGGCCTTGCGGAAGATGCTCTTGATGCGGACCAACGCGTAGAGCAGGTACGGCCCGGTGTTCCCCTCGGCCGCGAGCATGCGGTCGAAGGAAAAGACGTAGTCCCGCGCGCGGTCGCTCGACAACTCGGCGTAGCGGATCGCGGCGACGCCGAGCACCTTGGCCGTCGCGGCAAGCTCGGCGGCGGAGAGGTCCGGGTTCTTGGCGGCGATCACCGGGCCGGCCCGCTCGATCGCCTCGTCGATCAGGTCGGCGAGCTTGACGTTGTCGCCCGAGCGGGTCTTGAAGGGCTTGCCGTCCTCGCCCAGGATCGTGCCGTTGGCGGCGTGCTCGAGCAAAGCATGGGTGCCATCCGGCAGGACGTCGAACCCCGCCTTGCGTGCTGCGCCGAAGACCTGGCGGAAGTGCAGCGATTGCCGCGCGTCGACGCAGTAGATGACGCGGGACGCGCCGAGCTTCTGCACACGCCGGCGCACCGCGGCCAGGTCGGTCGTCGCGTAGAGATACCCGCCGCCACCCTGCGGGGATTTTTGAATGAGGCACGGCTCCTCGATCCCTTCGACGCGGACGACCACCGCGCCGTCGTCGTATTCGGCGACGCCCCTCGCCAGCAGGTCGGCGACCATCGGGGCGAGCTCCTCGGCGTAGGACGACTCGCCGGCCGAGTGCTCGGGGCGGATGTCGGCGTTGAGGCGGACGCAGGTGTTCAGGCACTCGCGCATCGTGATGTCGACGATCCGCTGCCACACGGCGAGCGTCGCGGCGTCGTGCGTCTGGAGCTTGACGAGCGTCGCCTTGGCCGCCGCGAGGGATTCGCGCGCGCCCGAGACCTGCGCATCAAGCTCCGCGACAGCCTTCGGGTGGCTCCACCACTTTTTCGCCGCGGCGAGGCCGGCTTCGTCGGCGGCGCACTCGGCCTGCGCGTCGCGGTAGTGCTTTTCGAGGTCGTCGAGCTTGAGCGTGTCGAGATCGAGCTTGCCGGCCGACGACAACGCGGCGAGCTTGGTCACGACCATCGCGATCGGCAGGCCCCAGTCGCCGACGTGGTTCTGCGGCAGGACGTTCCGCCCGAGCCGCGTGAGCGTTCGGACGAGCGCATCGCCGATGAGGATCGAGCGGAGGTGCCCGACGTGCATCTGTTTGGCGAGGTTGACGCCGCAGAGATCGACGACGACCGGGTGCGCGTCGTGGGTCGCGCCCGCGTCAGCCGCGTCGAGCCCGAGGCCGGTGGCGTCGAGCGTGCCGAGCAGGGCGGCCAGCGCGTCGGGGCGGAGGCGGATGTTGATGAACCCCGGCCCGGCGATCGCCTTATCGGTGACCGGCTCGGCGATGTCGGCGATATCGAGGTGTTTGACGATCGCCGCGGCGACCTCGCGCGGCGGCTTGCCCAGGGCCTTGCCCAGCGGCATCGCGGCGTTGGACTGGAAATCGCCGAACTGCGGGTTTCGTGCGGCGGAGATGAGCGGGTCGGGATCGCCTTCGAGCAAAGGGAACGCCGCCCGGATGGCGGCCTGGAAACGCTCGCTCAACAGTTGCAGAGGGTCGAAGGACATGGGGCAAAGGATAGGTCTTGGATCAAGGGTCTTGGGCCTTGGTGAGAACCGGCTCACGCACGGCGTGCCTCGACCAAGACCCACGACCCAAGACCCGGTATGCTGCCACGGATGAGCCGCTCGCGCCGGCTGCCGCGCGTACGCTCATGGTCACAAGGAGGCCCTGTATGCCGCTGCCCGTCCCTGCCGTTGGATCTGCCGAAGTCGGACTCGTCGGCCTCGAGGTCATGGGGAAGAACCTCGCGCTGAACATGGCCGACCACGGGTTCAAGGTCGCCGTCTACAACCGCACGACGGCGAAGACCGAGGCGTTCATCGCCGAGAACCCGCCGAATGTGATCGGGCCGGGGGGCGCCTTGATCCCGGCGGCGGAGCTGAAGGACTTTGTCGCCTCGATCGAGCGGCCGCGGCGGATCGTGATCCTCGTCAAGGCGGGCAAGGGGACCGACGCGGTGATCGACGGCCTGACGCCGCTGCTCGAACCCGGCGACCTCGTCGTCGACGGCGGCAACGCCGAATGGACCGACACCGAGCGCCGCGAGGCCGCGCTGAACGCCAAGGGGATCCTGTTTGTGGGCTCCGGCGTCTCGGGGGGCGAGGAGGGCGCGCGGTTCGGCCCGTCGCTCATGCCGGGGGGCAAGAAGGAGGCGTGGGAGCTGCTCAAGCCGGTGTGGACGGCGATCGCCGCGAAGGTGAACCCCAAGACCGGCAAGCCGCTGACCGGGGCCGCGCCGGGCAAGCCGATCAAGGCGGCCGAGGCGGCGGCGTGCACGGCGTACATCGGGCCGGGGGGCGCGGGGCACTACGTCAAGATGGTGCACAACGGCATCGAGTACGGCGACATGCAGCTCATCTGCGAGGCGTACGACTTCCTCCGCGGCGCGCTCGAGCTGTCGCACGCCGAGATGAGCAAGGTCTTCACCGAGTGGAACGCCGGCGACCTCGACTCGTTCCTCATCGAGATCACGGCCGACATCCTCAAGCAGACCGACCCGATCACGGGCAAGCCGTTCGTCGACATCGTGCTCGACGCGGCGGGGCAGAAGGGCACGGGCAAGTGGACGAGCGTGAGCGCGCTGGACCTGGGCGTGCCGGCGGCGACGATCGCCGAGGCCGTCTTCGCCCGCAACATCAGCGCCCACAAAGACGAGCGGGTCGCTGCGTCGAAAGTCCTGCCAGGCCCGGACATGCCGTCTTCGCATCCACATCATCCCGGCGGCGGGCACGTGGGGGGGGGAAGCGGAGATGAGAACTGGGTGGACGCGGTGCGCGACGCGCTGTACTGCTCCAAGATCTGCTCGTACGCGCAGGGCTTTGCCCTCATGAACGCGGCGTCGAAAGAGAAAGGCTGGCATCTCGACTTCGGCTCGATCGCCCAGATCTGGCGCGGCGGGTGCATCATCCGCGCCCGCTTTCTGCAGAAGATCACCGAGGCGTACCAGCGCCAGCCGCAGCTTGCGAACCTGCTGCTCGACGAGTATTTCGCCGGGGCGATCCGCAAGGCGCAGGCGAACTGGCGCAAGGTGGTGGCCCGCGCGGCCGTCACCGGCGTGCCGGCCCCGGCCTTCTCGTCGGCGCTGGCGTATTACGACTCGTACCGCTCGGCGCGACTGCCGGCCAACCTGCTGCAGGCCCAGCGGGACTACTTCGGCTCGCACACGTACGAGCGCGTGGACCAGCCGCGTGGAAAGTTTTATCACCTGGACTGGCTGGACCCGAACCGGCCACAGATCGAGGGTTAGTCGCCGGGCGTCGGACGCCGAGTTTTTGACCACAGAGCACAGAGGACACCGAGGCCACAGAGAAAGACATTTAGACCTTGTTGAACGCGAAGATCTCGAAGACTCGAAGAGAACTTCTTTCCTGTATTCCTTCGAGACCTTCGCGGTCTTCGCGTTCAATCAAAGAGTTATTTCTTTGTCCTCCTCTGTGAACTCTGTGTCCTCTGTGCCTCTGTGGTCAATCTGAGTGTGCGATTACAAGGCGACTACCCGCTCAACGCTCACCTCGGCGAGCGAGTGCGCATACGCATGACAGCCGCGAACTCGCTCGGCGTCGCCAACACCCAGCACGCGCATCCCCGCGGCGAGGGCCGCCTGCACCCCCGCGGCCGCGTCCTCGACCACGACACAGCGTGACGGCGCAACGCCGAGCTTCTGGGCGGCGAGCACGAATACCGCCGGGTCGGGCTTGGTCTTGGGCACGTCGCTGCCGTCGGCGACCGCGTCGAGCATCGGCGTCAGTTCGAGCCGATCGAGGATCGCCCTCGCGTTCTTGCTCGACGAGGCGACGGCGGCTTTGATGCCGCGGGTGCGGAGCGCAGCCAGCAGCTCGCGCGAGCCGGGCAGCACGTCGCTCGGCGTCAGCTCGGCGAGCATCGCCTTGTACCGCTCGTTCTTCCACGTCGCCATCGCCTCGCGCTCGGCCGCCGTGCAGGCCTTGCCCGCTTCGTCGAGGATGATCGCCAGCGCGTCCATCCGTCCGACGCCGCGGAGCCGATCGGCGAGCGCGTCGTCGAAGGGGACGCCCTCCCGGTCGGCCATCGCCTTCCACGCGCGGGCGTGCAGGGCGTCGGTGGTGACGAGCACGCCGTCGAGATCGAACAGGACGGCGGCGACAGGCCCGATCGGTTGGGTCATGCGGAAGTTGTAGCACTCCAGCTGTGGCACAGGCGTGGGGGGGGCGCCTGTGCCGGAGAGCTCCAGCGAGAATCGCACAGGCGGGACGCCTGTGCCACGGAATACCGATATTCTTCAGTTCAATGAGCGATGTCGCCCTCGACCACATCTCGAAAGTCTTTGAGCCGGGCGGCGTGCGCGCGCTCGGCGGCCTCTCCATCACCTGCGCCGGCGGCAAGACCACCGCCATCCTCGGCCCATCGGGCAGCGGCAAGAGCACGCTGCTCCGCCTCGTCGCCGGGCTCGACACGCCGACACAGGGCCGCGTGCTGATCGACGGGCGCGATGTCGCGGGCGTCCCCCCCCACCGCCGCGGCGTGTCGATGGTGTTTCAGAACGCCGCCCTCTACCCGCACATGACCGCGGCTGAAAACATCGCCTTCCCCTTGCGCCGGCGGCGTGGCCTGAGCCGTCGCGAGATCGACGAGCGCGTGCGGGCCGTCGCCGAGATGCTGCGGATCGATGAGCAGAGCAGCCCCGGCTTGCTCGACCGACGGCCGGCGCACCTGTCGGGAGGCGAGCGTCAGCGCGTCGCCATCGCCAAGGCGATCGTCACCGAGCCGAAGATCCTGCTGATGGACGAGCCGCTCTCGAGCCTCGACGCCGACCTTCGCCTCGCCCTCCGCGGCGAGATCAAGGCCCTCCAGCAACGCCTCGGCATCACCATGCTCTACGTCACGCACGACACCGACGAAGCGGCCTTCCTCGCGGACGAAACCGTTCGGCTCGACGCGGTGAACGCATAAAAAAACACGGACGAGTCGTCCGTGCTTGGTGTGATTTCCGACGTGAAACACGCTCGCTTACGCTTGCGTCTCGTATGAAAGTGTCAACGCGCTGCTCAGGCCTTCGGCTTCCACCCGGCCTTGAACTGCGTGATCGCGTCGACGAGCTTCTTCTCGATGTCGGCGTCGAGGGCCTTCTTCTTGTTCAGCTCGTCCCACA
Source organism: uncultured Phycisphaeraceae bacterium (assembly GCA_964652945.1). GTDB lineage: Bacteria > Planctomycetota > Phycisphaerae > Phycisphaerales > UBA1924 > CAZZDW01. The sequence goes on along the minus strand of CAZZDW010000053.1, from coordinate 430 downwards.
CCGGCTTGGCCGTCGTGGTGAAGTAGTTGAGCAGGTCCGTCTCAAAGGCCTTGACCTGCTTGACGTCGATGTCGTCGAGGAAGCCCTTCGAGCCGGCGTAGATCGAGATGACCTGGTCCACCACGTTCTGCGGCACGAACTGCCCCTGCTTGAGCAGCTCCACCATCCGACGCCCGCGGTCGAGCTGACGCTGCGTCGCCTTGTCCAACTCGGTGCCGAGCTGGGCGAAGGCTTCGAGTTCGCGGGCCGCGGCAAGGTCGAGCCGCAGCGAGCCGGCGATCTTCTTCATCGCCTTGACCTGCGCGTTGCCGCCCACGCGGCTCACCGAGATACCGACGTTAATCGCTGGGCGCACGCCGGCGAAGAAGAGCTCGGGTTCGAGGTAGATCTGGCCGTCGGTGATCGAGATGACGTTGGTCGGGATGTACGC
>CAZZDW010000052.1:0-24779 GCA_964652945.1 uncultured Phycisphaeraceae bacterium | reverse complement strand
CTGAAAGACCGCCGCCTTCGGGCAACAATCCCGTCCTCTGTGCCTCTGTGGTGAAAACCGGCGTCCGGTCACCAGAGGCCGAGCCCGGATACGGCCGTCTTGTCACGCCGCCTTTCGCGTGCCCTTCCGGCCCTTGCCCTTGGGCTCGTCGTCCGCGCCCCGCTGTTCTTCGCCCTGCGCAACCGGGCCGTTCTTGAGCGCCTCGCCGCGTTCGATGAGCCGCGCGATGTCGCGGGCCAGCGTCACCAGGTCGCCGGCCTGTGTGGTCACGTGCTCCAGGCAGCGGTTGATCGACTGCGTCGCCTCGCCGGCCCGCGCGATCGCCTTGTCGAGCGCGTGCTCGGCGGCCTTGGCCCGCTGGGCCTGCTGCTCGGCCATCGCCTGCAGCGACTCGACCAGCGCCGACAGGTCGCGCACCGTCGCCGCGGCGTGGTCCGCCCGCGCCAGCGCTTCGCCCGTCTGCTGCGCCGAAGCATCCAGCGACGCCTGCACCTCGCGGGCCGCCTTCGCCCCCTCGGTGATCGCGGCTTGCAGCGTCTGGCTCTGCCGGCGGTGCTCCGCCGAGAGCGCTTCCCCCTCGGCGATCGCCTTCTCGACGCCCTCGCGGATCTGGTCGCCGTTGTCGGCGAGCACGGCCAGCCGCAGCACCGTCTCATCGACGCGCGAGATCAGCCCCTCGCCCCGTGAGATCGCGCCGAGCAGCCCGCCTGCTTCTTGCGTGCGCTCCGCGTCCTCGGTCTCCGGCACGCCCAGCAGCGCTTCGGCGCGGTCGCAGATCGCCTGGGCGCGCTCCAGCCCCGCGGTCGAGAGCTCCTCGGCCTGCCGGCGGATCTCGTCGAGCCGCTGCTGTCCGCGTTCGAGCGATTCTTCAAGCCTCGCCCGCACGTTGTCGGCCCGCTGCGCCAGCAAGGTCGACAGCCGTCCGGCGTCGCTCTTGAGCGCCTCTTCGAGCCCGGCGACGACGGCCTGCGCCTCTTCTTTCGCGGAGCGCACCAGCGCCGCGACGTCTTCGGCGGCTTGTCCCGCCTCGGCCCGCGCGTCTTCGAGCCGTGCGTCGAGGGCCGCACGCTGCTCCTTCATCGCCGACTCGATCTGCGCCTGCTGATCGGCGAGGGCCTGCTCCAGGTCGGCCTTGCGCTGCCGGGCGTGCCGGGCGATCAGCCCGTCGAGCTCGGATCGGCCCGCGCGGATCTGCGTGACGAGCGTGGTGAGCCCGTCGAGGGCGTTTTTGGCCTGTTCGAGGGTCTGCTCGGTGCCGCGTGCGCGGACGAGCTTGGCGTCGAGGGCCTCGACGAGCTTGACCCCGGCGTCGAGCGACTCGCTCAGGTGCGCCGAGCGCGTGCGGCTGAGCTGCTCCACGCGGGCCGATTCTTCGAGCGTCCGGCGGAAGACGGCGAGCTGCGCGTCGGCCTTGGCGACCAGGTCGGCCATCGCCGTCAGCGTGCTCCGCCGTGCCCCCTCGCTCACGACGACGCCCAGCGGCGAGGCCCCACCCCCGCCGCCACCGGGCATGTCCGCCGGGCCGCGGCTCGCCGCCGAGCGGACCGTCACCCCGATCGCGGCCGGGGGTTTCATCACGGAAGGTGCGGCTGGGGGCATGGCGGCTCCGGTGCTCAAGTCGGAAAAAGACCAACAACCGGGGGTGCAGATCGTCCAAACCCCGCCGAGGAGTGGAAAGGAACCGGCCGGTGAACCCAGATGGCGTTATCGGGACGTTGATCGGCGGCTTCGGCGCGTCGCCCCCCTTCGCCGCGCCCCCAAGGCCCGATAACAACCGCCGTGTGCGCACGCCGACGGGGGAACTTTACGGGTGCGGCGGACGAACAACGTAGAGCGGCGGAATTCGCCGACAAGGGGTGGTGAACAGGCGTTTTCCTATACTGTGGGACATGAACGCGGGATGATGGGGCAAGAGGCCGGAGGTGCCGTGAGGCAAGGTATTGCAGCCGTGATGGTGGGCCTGTCGGTGCTTATGCCGACGGCTGTGTCTATGGCCCAGACTGAAACCCGATCCAAGGCGGACGCTCGCGCGGAAGAGGTATCCCGTCAACATCAGCGCGAGTTCGAACAGCGGGAGCGTGAGCAGAAAGCCCTCCGTCCCTACGGCCGCGAGGCCGACACCTGGTGGACGCTCTCGCAGAAGTTCGGCGGGGCCAAGGCCGACACCAAGCCGAGCCGTTCGACGTGGATGCGCTTCTCGATCCCGACGGAGATCCGCGAGGTCCTCGTGACGCCGGGGCAGAAGGTCAAGGCGGGCGAGCTGCTCATCCGCGCGCGGGACGCCGAGGTGCTCGCCGCGCTCAAGCTGCAGCAGATCCAGTCGGAGAACCGCAACCAGATCCTCGCGGCCGAGCAGCGGCTGCGGCTCGCCCAGTCGCGCCACGACAAGGGCAAAGGGTCGGGCACGCTCTCCCCGGCCGAGATCATCGAGCTCGAGGTCGCGCTCGAGTCGGCGAGGATCGAGCTCGAGCAGGCCAAGGTCGAGTTCTCGCAGGAGAGCGTGCGGCTCGACCAGCTCAAGGCGCAGGCCGAACGCTACCGGCTCGAAGCGCCCTTTGACGGCGTGGTGCAGGAGCTCAAGGTCGAGGTCGGCCAGGGCGTCAACGAGCAGCTCGACGTCATCCGCGTCGTCTCGGTGGACACGCTGTGGGTCGAGCCGGCCCCGCCGACGGGGCTGGTCGTGCGTCTCGGGCTCAAGCCCGGCTCGCCGGCGTGGGTGCTCATCGACACCGGCGGCGCAGGCGGCGAAGCCGGCGAAAGCGGGGCGGGCGGCGGGAAGCCGGTGCTCCTCAAGGGCAAGGTGCTGTACGCCGCACCGGTCGCCGACTCGGTGAGCGAGACGTGCGTGGTGCGCGTCGAGGTGGAGAACACGCCCGGGTTGAAGATCGGCACGCAGGCGCGGGTGCGGTTTGAAGAGCCGGGGCCGGAGTGGGACCAGTACAAGCCTGACACCGATCGCGTCAAGAGCGAGACGATTCCGGCAACGGACGAGAACGCGCAAAGGGAAGATGCTGGCATGATCGACACGCTCGCTCGGGGGGGCGCTCGCGTCTCGTATGAGAGCGCGACGGCCGATGCACGGGAGAGCCTGGTCTCATGATCGACGTGAGCAACATCAAGGCCCCCGGCTGGCAGCGGGTGGTGGCCGAGCTGACGCAGCCGGTCGCTGGCGAGGCGGCGGACGGCGAGTTTCTCGCGCGGCTGCTGCGCGTGTTGGCGCAGGTCTCCGCGGCGCGGCAGGCGGTCTTGTGGGCGCCGGACCGCACCGACGGCGAAGAGGTGAACCCGTCGGCCCGCGCGACCTGGCCGCCGCCGGGGATGGACATGAACGGGGGCGCTGGGTCGAAAACGCCCACGCCGTCGAACGCAAGCGGAACCAACGGCGTGGCGCTGGGCGCAACACCTGGGGGGGCGGCGATCACGGTGGAGCAGGAGCAGGAGGCCAAAGAAGCCGCACGCGCCGCGTTCGGCAGCGCGCAGGCGCGGGCGTTCAGCCTTGAGCAGTCTTCGGGGTACTACGGCGTGAGCGGCGGGGGGGGCGGTGAAGGGTTCGTCCTCGCGGTGCCGCTGCGCGGCGGGCTCAACGCGCCGGCGGGCGGGCAGGCCGACGACGCCGCGGGCGACGGCGCGGGGGGCGGCGTGGCGGGCGTGGTCACGCTGCTCGTCGAGCCGCGGAGCAAGGACGCGCTCCGCTCAACCCTCGCGATGGCCGAGGTGCTCTCGGGGTATCTCTACGGGCACACGGCCAGGCAAGCGCTGCGGAAGACCCAGGCCGCGAGCTTCGCGCTCGATCTGGCGACGCGGCTGATCGCCTCGCTCAACACCGCGCCGTCGTTCAAGGGCGCGTGCATCCAGCTCTGCAACGACCTGGCGCGGCAGTTCGGCGTCGATCGCGTCGCGCTCGGCTGGGTGCCGGGCTACGACCGCGGGGGCGACGCCATCCGCGTCGAGGCGATGAGCGACGTCGAGCATTTCGACCGGCGCCTCGCGATGGTGCAGAAGCTCCAGGCCGCGATGGAGGAGTGCCTCGATCAGGAGCAGCCGATCGTCTTCCCGCCGCCCCCCGAGGAGGGGCCGGGCGGCGACGTGCTGCTGGCGCAGGCGATCGTGCACGCGCACCGCGAGCTGTCGACGAGTTCGGCGTCTTCGGGCGGGATGGGGGGGGCGGGCGGTGCGAAGGTGGGCTCGATGCCGCTGCGGGTCGATGAGCACGTTGTCGGCGTGCTGACGATGGAGTCGTCGGGCGCGGGGGCGGTCGAGCTGGGGGCGATCGAGATGCTGCAGGCCGCGCTGGACCTGGTCGCGCCGGTGCTGAAGGTGATCAAGAGCGACGACCGGATCCTGGCCGTGCGGGTGTGGGACAGCACGCTCAAGGGCGCGTCGTGGCTGGTGGGGCCGAAGCACACGGTGTGGAAGCTGGCGGCCGTTGCGCTCCTGGCGGTGGTGACGGTGTGCGAGCTGTGGACGATGCCGTATCGGGTGTCGGCGGAGGCGGTGCTGGAGCCGCGGGTGAAGCGGACGGTCTCGGCGCCGTACGACGGCGTGATCCAGCGGCTCGGCGAGCGCGTCGAGGCCGGGGCGCGCGTCGAGCAGGGGCAGGTGCTGGTCGAGCTGGACACGACCGAGCTTCGGCTGGGGCTCAACGACGCGCGGGCGAAGTATGAGCAGGCGGTCACGCAGGCCTCGGCCGCGCAGAAGGAGGGGGACCAGTACAAGTACGCCCAGGCGATGAAGCAGGCCGAGCGGGCCGAGTCGGAGATGGGGATGTACCAGGAGCGGATCCGCCGCTCGACGATCACCTCGCCGATCGACGGCGTGATCATCCAGGCCGACCTCGAGGAGCGCGTCGGCTCGACGATCAAGCTCGGCGACCCGCTCTTGCAGATCGCGCAGATGGACGAGATTCTGGTGACGATGCGGGTCGACGAGCGCGACATCGCGCTGGTCCTGCAGGAGATGCAGCGGCGTGAGGACGCGAGCGGGTTGGCCGGCGGCGTGATCGCGCCCAAGAGCCGCCCGAGCGAGCGTGCGCCCTTCGACGTCGAGACGGTCGTGCCGTTGGCGGTGACGGCCGAGGGGAAGAACGTCTTTGAGGTGCGCGGGCGCCTGCGGACGGAGGACCTGACGCGGGCCGAGAAGTCGTGGCTGCAGCCGGGCGTCGAGGGGATCTCGAAGATCAAGACCCAGCGGATGAGCCTCCTGCGGATCGGCGCTCGGCGGATCGTGGACACGATCCGGCTATGGCTGTGGTGAGAAGAAGGCATGAGGCACGAGGCGCCGGGCACTTGTGGGATGCATGCCGAGCGAGCTTTGTGGAACATGTGCGTGTGATCGTCGGTTGCTCTGCGAATGCCTGATGCCTTGATGCCTTATGCCTACTGATCGACCAACATTCAGTCCGTTCTGGCACCGCGTGCGGGTGATGAAGCCGCGTCTGCGGCCGCACGTCGAGGTGACGCGCCAGCGCTACCGCGGCCGGCGCTGGTACGTCGTGCACGACCCGACGAGCAACCAGTTCTACCGGCTCAACCCGGTGGCCAACGACTTTGTCGGGATGCTCGACGGTCATCGCTCGGTCGAGGAGGCGTGGAAGGCGTCGCTGGCCAAGTTCGGCGACGCCGCGCCGACGCAGAACGAGGTCATCACGCTCATCAGCCAGCTCTACAACGCGAACCTGATGACGGCGGACACCACGCCGGAGACCGAGCAGCTCCTCCGGCGTGGGCGTGAGCGGACGAAGAAGAAGGTCATGGCCCAGGCCGTGGGCATCATGTACCTCAAGATCAAGCTGTTTAATCCCGACCCGATGCTGCGGTGGCTCGAGCCGATCGTTCGGCCGCTCTTGAACAAGTGGGTCTTTCTGGTGTGGCTGGCCTTCGTCGCGTGGTCGGCGGTGAACGTGCTGACCTCGCCGGAGGCCGGCCGGCTGTTCGAGGGTTTCTCCAACGCGCTCGATCCGGCCAACTGGGTGTACATCGCGGTGGTGTGGATCGTGACCAAGGCGATCCACGAGAGCGGGCACGGCCTGATCTGCCGCCGGTTCGGCGGGCAGGTGCCCGAGTTCGGCGTGATGATGCTCGTGCTCTTCCCCGCGCCCTATGTCGACGCCTCGGCGTGCTGGGCGTTCCCGAGCCGGTGGAAGCGGATGGCGGTCGGCGCGGGGGGGATGATCTTCGAGCTGACGGTCGCGGCGATCGCGTCGTGGGTGTGGCTGTGGGCTGTGCAGAGCGGCCGGGCCGAAGACCCGATCGCCAAGCTCACGTATTTCACGATGGTGACCGCGAGCGTCACGACGGTGCTCTTCAACGCCAACCCGCTGATGCGGTTCGACGGCTACTACATCCTCGCCGACCTGCTCGAAGTGCCCAACATGATGCAGCGATCGATGAAGATGCTGCAATACCTGTGGCAGAAGCACGTGTACCGCCTGCGGAACCTGACGCCGCCCAGCACGCAAAGGGGCGAGGCGGCGATCCTCGTCGTCTACGGCGTGGGCGCGATGATCTACCGCGTCTTCCTGTTCCTGTCGATCACGCTCTTCCTGGTCGGCAAGTTCTTCGTCGTCGGCGTGCTGCTGGCGGTCTGGACGGCCGCGGCGTGGTTCGTCATCCCCGTCGGCAAGTTCGTGCACTGGCTGGCGACGGGGCCGGTGCTCGGCGAGCACCGCGGCAGGACGATCGGCATCACGCTGGCGTGCATCGCGCTGGGGCTGCTGACGCTGGGGGTGATCCCGATGCCCGACCACCGCCGCGGCTGGGGCGTGATCGAGAGCCGGAGCCAGTCGGGGATCTACGTCAAGACCGACGGCTTTGTGGACGTGGCGCACGTCAAGCCGGGCGACGCGGTGAAGGCCGGCGACCCGATCGTCACGATGTCGAACCCCGAGCTGGAGATTCAGCGGGTCTCGTCGGTCGCGAGCATCGAGGAGCTGCAGATTGAGGAGCGTGCGGCGATCGCCAAGGGCGAGACCGCCGCGGCCCAGGTCGCGCAGGAGCGCCTCGCCGTTTTGCGCGAAGGGCTCGACGAGATCGACCGCAAGCTGCGCGAGCTGGTGGTCGTCGCGCCGCACGACGGCGTGATCGTCGGGGGCGACCCGACCAAGTCGGTCGGGGCGTACCTCAAGCGCGGCGTGTCGCTCTGCGGCATCACCGACCCGACCGACATCCGCGTCGCCGCCAGCATGGACCAGATCAACGCGTCGTGGCTCTTGGGCGGCCGCTTCGAGCGTCCGGCGGACGACGAGCGGGCCGACGAGGCCGCCGAGCAGGCGGTGCGCGACGCGGTGAGCGAGTGGAGCCGCGAGGAGTACCGCGTCGCGATGCGGCTGAAGTCGGACGTGTGGGAAGCGCTCCCGGGCGCGTCGGTCGAGGCGCCGCGCGCGGGCCAGCGGATCCTGCCGCACGAGGCGCTGGGCTTTGCCGGCGGCGGGCTGGTAGAAGTCGACACGCAGGACCAGAGCGGGCGGCTGAGCAAGCGGCCGCGTTTCACGGTGTACGTCACGCCGAGCAAAGACGCGGCGCGGCAGATGAAGGTCTGGCCCGTCGGCGAGCGCGTGCGGCTGCGGTTCACGCTCACGCCCAAGCCGCTGCTGGAGCAGTGGATCGACCGGCTCATGAAGACGATCCAGGGGCGGGCGGATGTGTAGGGGAGAAGGCAGCAGGAGAAACGGATCCACGCATGTTGATGGCAACATACGAGACGCGAGCGTCCCCCCCAAGCGAGCGTGTCCTGATCGAGGTGTCAAGCGTGTGGTGCGAGACGTTCGAAACGACAGCGGGGTCTGAACGACAAGAATGATCGGACGCTACACGCTCGCTTACGCTCGCGTCTCGTATGAACGTGTTCGAGGTACACATCGATGATCGTCGGCACCAACGATGACACCCCCGATGGCGACAAGAGCCTCCCCAGAGGCTCGAGCGTCGTCGCGATCCAGGGCGGCGGGCCGGGCGGCGGGGAGCAGGCGCTGACGCGCTACCAGGCGCTCTACGAGTCGCTCCGCAGCCGACGGCGCAAGCCCGAGTCGCACAAGGGGCTCGACCTGTGGGCCTCGCAGGCCGTGCTCAAGGCGAAGAACGCCCGCGTCTCCCGCGGCTGGCTCCGCAACCAGGCGCAGCAGATCGAGAAGATCGGCGCAACGCTCCGCAACCACTCCGACCGCGCGCTCGACGAGGTGGTGCGCGAGGTGCGCGAGGTCTTCGTGCGCGGGCGCGAGGACCACGAGGCCGTGCGGCGTGGGCTCGCCGTCGTGCGCGAGGTCGCGCGGCGCGAGACGGGGCAGGAGGCGTACACCGTCCAGCTCATGGGGGCGCTCGGGCTCTACCACGGCAGGATCGTCGAGATGGCGACCGGCGAGGGGAAGACGCTCACCGGCTCGCTCGCGGCCCCGCTGGTCGCGTGGAAGCACACGTTCCTGCACGTCCTGACGGTCAACGACTACCTCGCCTCGCGCGACGCCGAGAGCCGAGCGCCGATCTTCAGGCGCTGCGGCTGCGACGTCGGCGCGATCGTGCAATCGACCGACCCCGGCGAGCGCCCGTCGATCTACGCCAAGGCGATCGTCTTCGGCACGCCCAAGCAGATCACCGCGGACTGGCTGCGCGACCAGCTCAAGCTCGGCGACATGAACACCGCGTGGGCGGCGAGGCGGCCTTGGAAGTGGGGGGGGTGGGGCGGCGGGCAGGTCGGCCTGCGCGAGTCGGGGGCGGCGAGCGGGGCGATGATCCCCGGCCTGCACGCGGCGCTGGTCGACGAGGCGGATGCGGTGCTGATCGACGAGGGCGTTGTGCCGCTCATCATCGCGCGGGCGCGGCGTGAGGACGACATGGCGACCGTCTACGCCCAGGCGTGCGAGGTCGCCCGCCGTCTCGACGAGGGGGCCGACTACAAGGTCGAGCACCTGCAGCGCCGCGTGGAGCTGACCCGCCGCGGCTCGCACCGCTGCGCCGAGATGGCCGAGGCGTACGAAGAAGGGATCTGGCGCGCAACACGGCGCGCCGAAGAGCTCGTCCGGCAGGCGCTGGTCGCGCGGCACTGCTACCTCCGCGGACACCAGTACGAGATCGTCGACGGGCGCGTGGTGATCGTCGACGAATACACCGGGCGTTTTCTTGCCGACCGCTCGTGGGAGCACGGCCTGCACCAGGCCGTCGAGGCGAAGGAAGGATTGGAAGTCACCGCCGACCGCGAAACACTGGCGCGGCTGTCGTTCCAGCGGTTCTTCCGCATGTACCCGCACCTGGGCGGCATGACCGGCACCGCCGCCGACGCGGCCGGGGAGATGGAGCGGGTGTACCAGCGCCCCGTCACCGTCATCCCGACGCACCAACCTGTTATTCGAGAGCACTGGCCGACGCGGGTCTTCAAGTCGTCCGAGGCCAAGTGGACGGCGCTGATCGACTCGATCCAGGAGCTCAACGATCGGGGCCGGCCGGTGCTCGTCGGCTCGCGCTCGATTGAGATCTCGGAGCTGATCTCGTCGCGCCTCAGCGCCCGCGGCATCCGCCACCGCGTGCTCAACGCCAACTTCGACAAGGAGGAGGCCGAGCTGATCGCGCTGGCCGGCAAGGCGCAGACGGTGACGGTGGCGACCAACATGGCCGGCCGCGGCACCGACATCGAGCCCGACGACAAGGTGCTCGAACTCGGCGGGCTGCACGTGATCCTCTCGGAGATGCACACGGCCAAGCGTGTGGACCGGCAGTTCATCGGCCGCGCGGGGCGGCAGGGCGACCCCGGCTCGGCGCAGACGTTCGTGAGTCTGGAGGACGAGCTTGTGCGGCACTACACGCCGCGTGCGGCGGGGCTGCTGAAGCGATCGCCGAGCGAAGAGCTGCGCGGGCCGCTGCACGCGCAGGCGATGGCGGTTTTCCGCTTTGCGCAGCGCCGCGCCGAGGCGCGGGCGCGGCGTGGCCGGACGGACGTGCTCCGCCAGGACGACTGGATCGACCAGTACATGCCGGGAAGATGAACGTCCGCACAAGCTGATATGGCCAAACCCAAGCGAACCAATGTGATCCTGCGCGTGTTGCTGTATGTGTGCATCGGCTTTGTCGCGAATCTCGGCGTGTGCCTTGCGATCGTGACGATTGCGGATATCCCTCTTGGCCAGCGGACATCCGGCGGGCCTCGCGATTGGTGTGTGAAATCGCCGTTGCTCGAGGTAAGCCCCAAGTACGAAGTCGCTTCAACAGCAGCGCTGCTCGAAATCCGGCATCAATGGGGCGTTCGGCGGGCCAATGATCTCAAGGGAGTTCATACGTTCTATCGAGTGACCGCGGCGAGCTTCGGGTTCCCGTTTCGATCCTGTCGATGGAACGAGGTAGAGAAAGCAGACTTTCGGCCTGGCGCGGTCCTTTCTTCGACTATTGTGGCAAACGGCCTCGAAATCCCGCAGTTGCCTGCTTACAGGTTGGAATACGGACTGATGATTCCTCGTCGGCTGCCAACCCATCCACTGTTCATGGGCATGCTTCTGAATACGCTGGTCTATGGGGCCTGCATGTACGGATTAGTGCTTTTAACACTGTTCTTGCGTGAGCGGGTTCGAGCGGAGCGGGGATGTTGCAAAGCTTGCGGCTACTGTTTGGACAACTTGCCGAGCCAAAGGTGTCCCGAGTGCGGTTCCATTGATGTTGCCTTGAAGTAATCAGATTATTTGCATATCTCGGCCCTGCTTCCGAATGAGCAAGACACGTCTTGAAACATGGCAGCGGCTGATCGACCCCGCGCAGGCCGAGCTGGTGACGGCGGCGGCCGGTGTCGACGCGACCGACGTCGCCGCGGTTTCGCGGCTGCGGGCGAGGTGGGACGCCGACCTCGTGGCGGGAGCGCTCGAACTGGCCAAAGCACGGCGGAAAGCCGCGGCGAAGTTCGGTGAGGATGCCGCGCACACGCTCGTCGCCGATGCGGTCGGCGTCGAGATGGCCACGTCGTCGCTCGCCGGCATGCACAAGGCTCAGCGGTTTGTCCGCCGGCTCGGCGCGGGCGCGAGCGTCGTGGACCTCTGCTGCGGCGTCGGCGGCGACCTGATGGCGCTGACCAGCGCCGGGCTCGACGCGGTCGGCGTCGACCTCGACCCGTGCCGGGCGTGGATGGCCGGACGCAACGCGCACGCCGAGACGCGCTGCGCCGACGTGCTCGACGAGACATTGCCGAGCGGCGCGTTCCATCTCGACCCGGCGCGGCGTCAGGAGGCCGGCAGCCGCAAGCGGGTGTTCCGCTACGAAGACCTTCGACCCGGCCCCGAGATCATCGAGCGACTCATCGCGCAGCGCTCGCACGGCGGCGTCAAGCTCGGGCCCGGCGTCGACTTTTCTTCGCTGCCGATGGACGACGGCACGAGTCGCGCCGAAGTCGAACTCATCAGCGAAGACGGCCGACTCACGCAGGCGGTGCTCTGGACCGGCGACCTCGCCGAAGCGAAGCCCGGCGAACGCACCGCGACGGCGCTCCGCTCGGACGGCGCCTCCCGCACGATCCGCGGCGTGCCGAGCGATGGACCGCACGATGCCCACCTCGGCCAACTCGGAGAGTTCCTCTTCGAGCCCGATCCGGCGGCCGAACGCGGCCGATTGCTCGGCACGCTCTGCGAACGCTTCGGCGTCCGCGAGTTCTGCCCGGGCCTGGGGCTGCTCACGGCCGACACGAACCCGTGCGAGGCCGATAGCGAGGCCCGCGTGTGGCTCGGCGGCGGCCGGTGCGGGTTTCGGGTCCTGGCGCAGATGCCTTGGCGCGAGAAAAAGGTCGCGGCCTGGCTCAGGGAGCAGGGGTGCGGCGTGGAGGAGATTAAGACCCGAGGGAAAGCCGTGGATCCGGATGAAGTTCGACGGGTTCTCTTAAAGTTGGCAAAGGACTCGCCGATTGAGGGGGTCAACGATCGAGCGTCGCTCTTCATCATCCGGCTTGGCGAGCAGAAAGTTGCGGTTATCGCCCGGCGGCTGGGGGCAAGGGACAATACCCTAAAAGTGGTGGAGCCAAGTCACCCATAACCACATTAAAACAGTAAAATTGCGAACTAAGCTCTTGTTCCGGTAACTCGTTTGGGTATGGTAGAAGCATCTCGTAGGGATGGAGAGAGAGAACTCGCATCTCATACGGGAGAGTATTCATGACGTTCAATCTCAGGAGGGTGGCCGCCCTGGCGGTCGCAGGGCTGGCGTTTGGTCTGACAACATCCGCGGATGCCGCGTTTCTGCCAGACGGGGAGTATTTCCTGCACAATCATCCGGGCGCCGCTGAAACGCCCCCGCCGTACGGGCTCCGGCTCGACGAGCTGTACAACACGCTTCTCAGCCACGAGATTTACACGTTCGACTTCGATGACGCACGCAGCGACATGCGGCTGACCGTCTCCGGGTCGGGCACGATGCTCCAGATCCACGGCGTGGTGTGGGGCGGGCGTGACGTCGGCGGCGCCTACGCGGCGGACGCGTACCAGGGGCTGTATACGGTCAACTTCCTGTACAGCATGGGCGTCGGCGACGTGCCGGGCGATGACGACACCTGGGTGACCGGGGCCGACTTCGTCAACACCGGCACGATCATGACGCCGCTGGGCGACACGTTCTACCTCGCCGACAAGAACTCGATGGACGCCACGCCGTACACGTTCCGGCTTGGCAACGACGACGACGATCTGGGCTACCGCGGCGTGTCCGATCCGTCCGGCTGGGGCTGGGTGGCGCACAGCCCGGTGCAAGGGCAGTACGTCCACCAGGACTACAGCGACTGGCTGTTTGTCGTCGGCGACCGCGTGCCGAGCCCCGGCAGCTTCGCCTGCGTGCTCGCGGGCGCGGGCCTCGTGGCTTCGCGGCGTCGCCGGGCCTGAAAAAAATCGCCGCGGACTCTTCATGTGTGTTCCAGGGTTTCCGCCGGCCTGAAATGAAACCTGATGCGTGAATCGACGCGGGACCGTGCAGGTCCCGCGTTTTTATTCGGACGTTGTCATCGGAGGTTTTTTCATGGCTCGTGCCGCGGATGAATGACGCATGAATCGGGGTGGAGGCGTATTGCCCAATCGGATGCCGCGGGTATCCTGAACGTGCAAACGAATACCGAGGGGGGCGGCAGTCGTGGGGCGGCGGGCCTGTGCGGATGAGAGAGAGATGTTCTCGTCTTGCATAGGAGCGACGCAATGAACGGGCAGGTGCTGCGGGCGGGTGTGGGCCGTGTAGGGAACGTGGGCTCGGCGGCTGTGCTGGCGGCCGGCCTCGCGGGCGCGGGCGTGATCGCGGGTTCGGCCGAGGGCGCGTTCCTGCCGAGCGGCGAGTACTTCCTGGCCAATCACCCCGACGGGCGCGAGGGGCCGCCCGGGTACGGGCTGCGGCTCGACGAGCTGTACGACGCCACGCCGGGCGACAGCGGCTACCTGCCCGACGGGCTCACCCCCGCCGCCAATCACGACGTGTTCAGCTTTGACTTCGACCACGCGATGAGCGACGTGCGGCTGGCGGTCACGCCGACCACGCTGCGGATCTTCGGCACGGTCGTCGGCGGACGCGACGTCGGGAACAACTACGCGGCCGACGCCTACTTCGGGCTCTACACGATCGATTTCCTGTACAACATCGGCGTCGGCGACGTGCCGGGCGACGACGACACGTGGGTGATGACGGCCAACCACGCCAACAGCGGCACGATCGTCACGCCGCTGAGCGACACGATCAACCTCGTCGACGAGCTGAGCATGGGTTCGCCGATGTTCTCGCTGCGCATCGGCAACGGCGACGACGACACGGGGTACCGCGGCTTCACCGGTGCGTCGGGGTGGGGGTGGGTGTCGTACGCCGGGCCGCCCGTGCGGCACGTCGGAGGCAGCGACTGGCTCTTCACCGTGCTGGGCCCGACGCCGACGCCCGGGACGGCGGTTGTTGCAGTGCTGGGCGCGGGCGTGATCGGCGCAAGAAGGCAGCGCCGGTCAACACGGTAAGCAGGTCGCTCCGACTGAAACAAGAAAGCCCAGGGACGCGTCCCTGGGCTTCTTTTTGTGGACTTTTGAGAAGCGAGCAGGCGTCGCGATGCGTCTTTTATGCGCTTACTTCAGCAGGCGTTCGAGGAAGTGGATGTCGATGCCGCCTTCCATGAAGGCCGAGTTCTGCATGAGGCGGCGCTGCAGCGGGATGGTCGTCTTGATCGGCTCGACCTTGAACTCGCGCAGCGCCCGCTCGGCGCGGATGAGCGCCTCGTGCCGCGTGTCGGCGTGCACGATCAGCTTGCCGATCATGCTGTCGTAGTTGGGCGGCACGGTGTACCCGGTGACCACGTGCGTGTCCATGCGGACGCCCGGGCCGCCCGGCGGCTCGAAGCGGGTGACCCTGCCCGGCGAGGGCATGAAGTTTTTGTCGGGGTCTTCGGCGTTGATGCGGCACTCGATGGCGTGCCCGCGGACCTCGATGTCCTTCTGGCGGAAGCGGAGCGGCTCGCCGGCGGCGACGCGGATCATCTCCTTGAGCAGGTCGACGCCGGTGATCATCTCGGTGACGGGGTGCTCGACCTGGATGCGGGTGTTGACCTCCAGCATGTAGAAGTTCTGCCGCTCGTCCATGAGGAACTCGACCGTCGCCGCCCCGGCGTAGTCGGCCGAGCGGATGAGCCGTGCGGCCGACTCGCAGACGGCGTCGCGTTTGCGCCGGTCGACGCCGGGGGCGGGGGCTTCCTCGATGATCTTCTGGTGGCGGCGCTGCATGGAGCAGTCGCGCTCGAAGAGGTGGATGGCGTTGCCGTGCTTGTCGCCGAGGACCTGGACCTCGATGTGCCGCGCGGACTCGAGGAACTTCTCGATGAAGACCGCGCCGGAGCCGAAGGCCGCGAGGGCTTCTTGCGACGCTTTCTTCAGGTTGCTGCGGAGGGTGGCTTCGTTATGGCAGACGCGCATGCCGCGTCCGCCGCCGCCCGCCGCGGCCTTGATGATGACCGGGTAGCCGATCTTGGCCGCGACGGAGACGGCCTCTTCCTCTTCCTCGACGGCCCCGTCGGAGCCGGGGAAGATCGGCACCTTGGCGGCCTTGGCGGCGTTCTTGCACGCGACCTTGTCGCCCAGCTTGGCCATCGCCTCGGGGGAGGGGCCGATGAACTCGATCTTGCAGTCGCGGCAGACCTGGGCGAACTCGGCCCGCTCGGAGAGGAAGCCGTAGCCGGGATGGATCGCGTCGACGTTGGCGACTTCGGCGGCGGAGATGATCCGCGCGATGTTGAGGTACGACTCCTTGGCCGGGCCGGGCCCGATGCAGATCGCCTCGTCGGCGAGGGCGAGGTAGGGCGCGCCGCGGTCGGCTTCGGAGTAGACGCAGACCGACTCGATGCCGAGCTCGCGGCAGGCACGGATGATGCGGAGGGCGATCTCGCCGCGGTTGGCTATGAGGATGCGTGTGAACATGGGAGGAAGGCATCAAGGCAAGAGGCAACCGAAATTCGGCATTCGGCATTCGTGAAGACCGGGCAGTTCTGCGAATGCCGAATCCCGAATGCCCAATGCCTTGGCCCGCGATCAGGCCGGCCGGACCAACATGATCTTCTGGCCGTATTCGACCGGCTTGCCGTTTTCGACGAGGATGCGTTCGACGGTGCCGCTGGTCTCGGCCTTGATCTCGTTGAAGACCTTCATGGCCTCGATGAGGCAGACGGTGGTGTCGGCCCCGACGGCCGCGCCGACGGAGACGAAGGCAGGGCTCTCCGGGTTGGCCGCCAGGTAGACGGTGCCGACCATCGGGCTGGTGATGGCGACCAGGCCGGCGTCGTCGCCGCCGGTCGCATCGGCGGCCGGGGCCTCGCTCGCGGAGGAGGAAGCGCCCGCCGCACCGGCAGCCGCGCCGGCAGCGACGGCGTGGGGCGCGTGTGGCGCGTGGGGAGCGGGCGAGTGGTAGACGACCGGCATGCCGCCGACGGCCCCCCCCGGGCCGGCGGCCCCGCCGCGTTTGACGGTCACGGTTTCCTGCTGGTCCTGGAGGTCGAGCTCCGTCAGGTCGTTCTCAACCATCAGACGGACCAGTTCTTTGAGTTTGCGGATATCGATCATTCGTCGGCCTGGAACAGGTCAGGTGGTGATGAAGGGGGAAGTCGCGGAGTACTTCGGCGATCCTACGGGGATCAGCGGCAAACATCGGCGAGCACCGCAAACGCTCCACACATCCAGAGGCGCTGCAACCCGGTGTGACCCGGTATGCTCGCGAAGCGGTGATGATACCGTCTTCTCCGAGATTTGACACTCGTGCGGGGGGACGCCGGGGGAAAAGCCTCGGAAACCTCGGACCATCGGCCGATTATGAACAGAGTCCGAAACGAGCGACGGGCGGGGAGAAGCACGGGGGCAAGCGGCGCGGCGGTCGTCGCCGTGTACGTCGTCTTGTGCGTGCTCGTGCCGATCGGCGGCGTGATCGTCAAGCTCGCGCGGCTGAGCGGCGGCGTCGAAGGCGGCCCGGCAAGCGCGGCAGCCGCCGGCGGGAACGCGTGGATGGGCGGCGGAGGGGCCGGAGGAATGGGGGCGGTCGAGGTGGGGACAGTCTGGGCGTCGCTGGGGTGGTCGGCGGTGTACGCCGGGGTGATCGGGGCGGCGGCGGTGCTCTTGGCGATGCCCTCGGCGTGGGCGATGCGGATACACAGGCGAGATGCCTGTGCCACGGTTCACCGATTGGTCGGCGTCCTCTCGTGGGTGCCGATGCTGATGCCGGCGTATTTGGCGTACGCGGCGCTGACGACGCTGCGCTCGCCGAAGTCGTGGCTGGGGGACGTGCTGGCGACGTGCGACCCGTGGTGGTCGATCGCGGCCGGTCGCGCGATGGCGGTCGTCGGGCTGGCGCTGTGGGGGTGGCCGATCGCGCTCTTGGTGCTGGCCCCGAGCGTGGCGAGGATCGAGCCGTCGGTGCTGGACGTGCTGAAAATGGATACGGGATGGTGGGGCCGAAAGGCGGGAGGGGTGCGCACGATCTGGGCGATGACGTGGCGCGGCGTGCTCGTGGCGTGGCTGGCGGTCGCGGTCGTCATGATCGGCTCGGCGGTGCCGTTGCACCTGGCGCAGGTGCCGACGGCGGCGACGCGGGTGTGGCTGCTCATGAGCCTGACGACGGACCCGGCGCGGATCTGGTCGGCGGCGTGGCCGCTCGTGGTGATCGCGGTCGCCGCGGCAGCGCTGATGGTGCGGGTCGTCGCCGGCGCCAGCGTCCGCGCCGAGCCGGGCTTTGCCGAGACGGGCGCGAATGAGACCAAGAGCGCGTGGATCGTGCGAGCGGGGGCATTGCTCATCGCGCTGGTGTCGATCCTGCTGCCGATCGTGCTGATGGCCTCGGCGGTCAAGCACTGGTCGACGGTGACGGGCTTCTGGGAAGAGAGCGGGCCGGCGGTGGCGTCGAGCGTGATCGTGGCGGCGGTCGTGGGGGGCGTGTGCGCGGCGCTGTGCGCCGCCGCGTGGTTCGCGGCGTCGTGCGGCGGGGTGGCGCGGCGTGCCGTGCTGGTCCTCGGCGGTGTCGCGGTAGCGGCGGGGCTGACGCCGGGCGTGCTCGTGGGGCAGGCCGTCGGGTACGCGTATGGCTGGCTCGAGGGCGACGTGGTCGGCATGGCGGGCGTCGTGGTCGCGCACACGGCGCGGTTCGGGTGCGTCGGCGTGCTGGCGGGGGTGTATCTGGCCGGGCTCGAATCATCGCAACGCCGGGCGGCGCGGCTCATCGACGGGGCGACCGGGTGGCGCGGCTGGGGCCGGACGGTGCTGATGGACACGACGGCCGGGCGCGGCTGGCTGATGCTGCTGGGCGTGGGGCTGATCGCCGCGTGTTTGTCGTTCCACGAGATCGAGGCGACGGTGATGGTCCTGCCGCCCGGCGGGCGGGCGCTGGCGCAGCAACTCTTGGAGCAGTTGCACTACCTGCGTGACGAGCACCTCGGGGCGGCCGTCATCAACGTGATGGGCGCGGCGACGCTCGTCGGCGTTCTCGCGGCGTGGCTGGCGATGGGACGCGGCGCCTCTGTGCGGCGGCACGCATGAGGCCCACGGGCTGGGCCCGCGGGCTTTATTGATGGGCCGTTGGTGTTTGTTGAGGAGGGGCGAGCCAATCGGGCGCGTCGTCGCGTTCGGCCGGGCCGCAGAGCCGCCACGCCGCGCCGACGATCGCGCGGACGGTCAGCGTGTAGCGTTCGCGGTCGATGGTCTCGATCGTGTCGCTCGGCGTGTGGTAGTGCGGCGAGCGCAGCTCGGCGGTGTCGCTCATGATGACGGCCGGCACGCTCAGCGACCAAAACGGCGCGTGGTCGGAGCGGAGCAGGTCGGGCGGGGCGATCGGCAGGGCGTCGAGCGCGAAGACCTTGCACGACGGCTCGGCCTCGTGCATCGCCGCCTTGAGCGCCTGGGAGAAGGGGCGGTATTTGAGCACGGTCGCGGTCGCGATGAAGTCGCCGACGGTCGGCGGCTGCGTGCCCGTCGCGGCCCACACCCACTCGGGGATGTTCACCGGCAGGCGCTGGCTGTTGGGCTCGTCGCGGTAGTAGCCGAGCATGTCCATCGAGACCATGCCGACGATCGTCTCGCCGCGCCACAGGTCGGTGTGCCCGCCGCCGGCCATCGCCTGCTTGAGCGCGTGGACGTATTGCAGCGAGCCGACGATGCCGACTTCTTCGAGGTTGAAGAGGACCAGGCGGAGTGTGCGTTTCATCGGGCGGTCTTTGAGCAGGCGGGCCATTTCCAGGATGGCCGCGACGCCCGTGCCGTCGTCGTCGGCCCCGGGCGCGCCGGGGACGGCGTCGAAGTGCGCGGAGAAGAGCACGACCTCGTCGGCGAGCCCTTCCGTGTCGTCGGGTTCGCCGGGGATGTCGATGATGATGTTGCAGAGGGGTCGGTCGGGCGTGTGCAGGCCGCCGGCGTAGTCGAGGCGCTGCAGCGTGGGCTCGAGGCCCATCTCGTGGAACGCGGCGATGAGTTGTTGTTGCGTTTCGTGCAGGCCGTCGACGTGCGCGGCGTCGCCCAGCGCGGCCCGCTTGACGGGCAACTCGGCGATGGTCGCCATGAGCCGCTTGGTGCTGACGAGTTGTTCGGGGGGTTGTTGTGGAAGAGCCGGTGGAAGCGGCGGCTGCTTCGACGGGTGCTGCGTTTCGGCGGTGTGCGTCGTGTCGTCGCAGGCGGCGAGCGCGACGCCCATCCACGAAACGGCGGCGGAAACAAAGAAACAAGCGAGCCGAGGCATACGGGAGCGTATCCGGTTCTCCGGCGTCATGACACGCTCCCTGACGGTCGTCTCGTATGAGAGCGCTCCGTTTGCGTCGATGCGTCAAGGAATGGAAACGCTTAGAGCAGCTCGGTCTCGATCGCGACGGCGTCGCCGCCGAGGAGGGACCGCACGCGGCTCAGTTCGCCGCCGCGCCGGACGACGACAAAGAGCGTGCTGCCGCTGCCGGTGACGTGTGCGGCCAGGCCGTTGCCGCGGAGCGTGGCGAGCATCGCGCCCAGCCGCGGCTCGACGGCGCAGGCGGGCAGCGCCAGGTCGTTCCAGAGTTGATCGCTCACGCGCGCCAGGCCGTGCTCGCGGGCTGTTGCGAGCAGTTCGTAAATCCGCTGTGACGCATCATCGAACGGCCGCTGCTGCGCGGCGGGGATGTCGCGGTCGAAGGCCGCGTAGACCCCGGCCGTCGCGCAGCCGAAGGGCGGGAAGACGAGGACCAGCCTCCCCTGCACGCGTTCGACACGCTCGACGCGGTCGCCGAAGCCCCGCACGAGCGCGGGGCGCGGCGGGGAGGCCGGCGCAGGCTCATCCAGGAAGAACGCGACGTCCGCGCCGAGTTTCGCCGAGGCGACGCGGAGGTGTTCGACGGGGATATTGAGCGCATACAGCTCGTTGACCGCGAGCATGACCGCGGCGGCGTCGGACGACCCGCCGCCGAGCCCGCCGCCCACGGGGATGCGCTTCGTCACGCGCATCGCGACGGGCAGCGCACGCGGCGTGCCGTTCTCGCCGGCGAGTTCTTCCATCAGCCGGTGCGCCCGCACGCCGAGGTCTTTGTCGATGGGCCAGTCGATCGGCGTCGGCCGCGGCGCGTCGTCGGTCCATGCAAGCTCGTACCGGCTCGGCGCGCCGCCCTCCAGGCGTTCGAGTTCGATCTCGTCGCAGAGGTCCACGCACGAGAACCACGAGCAGATCGGGTGGTACCCCTTCGGCGGCGTGGAAGAGGGGGGGCCGACGCCCAGCACAAGGTTGACTTTCGCGGAGGCGCGGGCCGTCGTCTTCATCGCGGCGATCGTATCCTGTTTCCATGCAGATCCGCGACCTGATCGCCGCCGTCGAACGCATCGCCCCGCCGAGCTACGCCGAGGCGTGGGACAACGTCGGCCTGATCGTCGGCGACGCGGCGTGGCCGTTGACGGAGGCCCGCGCCGCGAGCGCGCACGGCGGCGGCGGGGAGGACAGCGGCGTCGGGCACGTGCTGCTGACGATCGACCTGACGGAGGCGGTGGCGCACGAGGCGCTGACCAAGAACGCCGCGGCGGTGATCGCGTACCACCCGCCGATCTTCTCGCCGATCAAGCGGCTCACCGCCGACGCGCCGCCCGGGCGGGTGCTGCTGCCGCTCCTGCGCGCGGGCGTCGCGGTGTATTCGCCGCACACCGCGCTGGATGCCGCGCCCGCCGGCTTGACCGACTGGCTCGCCGACGGCTTGCTGCCGCCGGCGCCGGCGCAGGGCAACGGCAAGGAAGACGGCTCGGCGGTCGTCTCGCGGGCGCACGCCGACCGGCGCGCCCTTGCGCCCTTTGCCGATCGGCCCCCGTCGCAGCAGGTCAAGATCGTGACGTTCGTCCCGAACGACTCGGTCGAGGCGGTGCGTTCGGCGCTCGCCTCGGCCGGCGCGGGGATCATCGGCGGCTACGAGCTCTGCTCGTTCAATATCCACGGCACGGGCACCTTCCTCGGCGGCGAAGCGACCAACCCGACCGTCGGCGAGCGCGGCAGGATCGAAGAGGTGCCCGAGGTGCGCCTCGAGATGGTCTGCTCGAAGCATTCGCTGGCGCTGGCGCTCGCGACGCTCCGGCAGTTCCACCCCTATGAAGAGCCGCCCGTGGATGTGTACGAACTCCTGCCGCGGCCCGTGCGGCACACGGGCGCGGGGCGGCGGCTCATGCTCGACCACCCCTCCACGCTCGCCGAGCTGGCCGAACGGCTCAAGCAGCACGTCGGGATGCCGACGGTGAAGATCGCCGCGGCCCCGGGCGTCGAGATCGAGGCGACGCCGATCACGACGATCGGCCTGTGCCCGGGCGCGGGGGCGTCGCTGGCGCCGACCGCCGCGGGCGACGGGTGCCAGGTCTTCGTCACCGGCGAGATGAAGCACCACGAGATCCTCGCGGCGACCGGCGCGGGGATGAGCGTGCTGCTCTGCGGGCACACGGCCAGCGAGCGGGGGTATCTGCCGCAGATGGCGAGGCGGCTGGGCGAGCTGCTCCCCGGCGTGACCTTCACGCCCAGCACGGCCGACGTGAGCCCGTTTGTGTATCGGTGAAGCTCACGGCAGCGCGATCTCACCCTCGACCGCGAACGACTCCGTCGGCACGCGCAGGTTGAGGTCGTAGAGCGCTTCGGCGAGCGCGCCGGGCGTGAGGTAGGTCAGCGTGCCGGTGAGGCGGTAGGCGTGCGAGCCGCGGGCCAGATCGGCGTGCGCGGCCTCGCCCGTGAGGGGGACGACCGCCGGCAGCGTCAGCTCGCGGGTGTCGCCGGGGCCGAGCGTCGCCTCGGCGGAGCGCTCGCCGGTGAAGACCGTCACGCCGTCGAGTGAGAGCGTGTACTCGACGCGGCGGAGGGGGATCGACTCGTCGGTGGTGTTGCGGACGACGAGGGTGAGCGTGAGCTCCCGCCCGTCGTCGCGGCGCTCGCCGGGGCCGGCCGAACCGGCCGAGATCGCGGGGGCCGAGGCGCAGCCCGCGATGCAGACAACAGGCAGGAGCACGGACGCGGCGAGCAAGGCGGATCGGGTCATGGCAGGAGCATATCGCGACGGAGGCGTCGGTGAAAAAGGGTGTGTTTCAAAGCCCGCAGGCTCAGCCTGTGGGCATTCAGGCTGAGGGCGTGCGGGGACTCGGAGCCTGAAGGGCTTTGCTCGCCCGGATCGCCCTTCGCACGTACGGCACGCCCGACCACGCCGAGACCAGCACCGTCAGCCAGACCACGCCGAAGACGATCCATCCCGCGGCGGTGCGCTCGGCTTCCGCGTCGGCGACATGCCGCCACGTTGGCGTGAACGCCACGATCGTCAGCACCAGCGGCACGGCGACGCACTGGAGGATCATCTTCCACTTGCCGCTGGCGGTGGCGGAGAAGTCGACGCCGCGGCTCTCGTACGCGCCGCGCAGGCTCGTCACCAGCAGCTCACGCGCCAGGATCACCACCGCCATCCACGGCTGGACCTCCGTAACCAGCACCGTTCCGCCCGCCGGCGTGAGCCTGACGGCAAAGTTCGGACCGGCCAGCAGGACGAACGCGCCGAGCACCAGCACCTTGTCGGCGAACGGGTCCATCACGCGGCCGAAGAGGCTGACGACCCGCCATTTCCGGGCCAGGTGCCCGTCGAGGGCGTCGGTGAGGGCGGCGAGGACGAAGATCGCCGCGGCAAGCAAGAGTGGAGAAGGCGGCGAGGGAATTCCGGGAGGGATCGGCGTCCGTAACGGTTCGGCATATTGGTGCGTCGCCAGCAGCGCAAAGAAGACGCCCGCGAGCACGAGCCGGAGCATCGTGAGCCGGTTGGGCAGCGCCCGTTTCCAGCGGGGAATGTTGACAGGCTCGGCGTCGGACACAGTGTGCTGATGGTAGTGGGGGTGTTCGTTGTGTCGTGGGTTGTGAGCCGGGGCGTGTCGCCCGGTTGAAGGACAGGTGAATGGCCACTATCCTCAGCCTCTCTCGGCGTGGTTTGCGGGAGGGTCAAGCGGGCGGGGGCATTCTCGGGAGCATTCGGCGAGCCGCATGACTGTGAGCCTCTTCCTTCTCTACGGTGCGTGCGTGCTGGGGGCCCTGGGCATCGGGCTGGCGCTGCCGCGGCGTGGCGTGAGCCCGCAGCTCCTCGGCGCCCTCGTGGCCGCCCTGGGCCTGGGGGGCATCTTTCTGACCCTCGGGCTGCTGACCGACGGGGGTAGGGGGTTGCCCAACATCAACTTCTATGTCTTCTCCCTGGTCGCCCTCGGGGGGGCGCTGCGGGTCATCAGCCACCCCCGGCCGGTGTACGCGGCCTTGTACTTCGTCCTGACGATCATCGCCTCGGCGGGGCTGTACGTGCTCCTGTCGGCCGAGTTCCTGGCGTTTGCCCTGGTGATCGTGTATGCCGGGGCGATCCTGATTACCTATCTGTTCGTCATCATGCTGGCGACCGAGACGCCGGTGGCCGAGGAGCTGGACACGCTGGCCGACTATGACCGCTACAGCCGCGAGCCGATCGCGGCGACGGTCGTGGCCTTCGTGCTGGTCGCCTCGATGAGCACGCTGCTCATCCGCGGCTCGCACGAGATCGCCCCCGCGCACGAGTACGTGATGGGGGAGCGCATCCGCGACCTGCCCCGGAAAGTGGGCGAGGCCTTGGCCGACGCCGGCCTGATGAACCCGGCCGAGGGCGACCACATCGCCCGCGACGAGGTCGGTAAGCCGATGATCCAGGTTGTGAATCACCCAGAAATGGGGGGCTTTGTCGAAGCCGTCACGATCGAATACGGCAAGGGCCAGCGGGTATTGATCACCCGCGACAACGACAAGTGGCCCAAGGACTTGCAGCTCACCAACGTCGAGGGCGTGGGCTTTGCGCTCCTGGCCGATCACCCGGGGGCGATCGAGATCGCGGGCGTGATCCTGCTGATGGCGATGCTCGCGGCCGTGGTTTTGGCGAGGAAGAAGGTCGAACTCGACGAGGCCCACAAACGGGCGGCGGCCCAGCGGAAGTTCGCCGATGAGGTCGATGAAGCCCGGGTGGTGGGCGGCGTGGGGGGTGCCGCATGACGCACGGCGTGCTCGATTCCCTGTTCGTCCTGGCCCAGGCCGATTTCCCGCGGGTCTTCCCCTCGGCGACGCTGGCGCACTACCTCGTCGTCTCCGGGCTGCTGTTCGCCCTCGGGCTGGTCGGCTTCGTCACGCGGCGGAACCTGATCATCATGTTCCTCTGCACGGAGCTGATGTTCCAGGCGGCGGGCCTGGCGCTGATCGCCTTCGGCCGGTTCCACCTCAACCACGACGGCGAGACGTTCGTGATCTTCGTCCTGACGATCGCGGCGGCCGAGGCGGCGATGGCCCTCGCGCTCGTCGTGCTGCTGTTCAGGCGGAAAGAGTCGCTGGACGCCGGCGTGTGGCGGGAGCTGAAGGGGTAAGACAAGGCGGCGTGAGGCGTCAGGCGTGGGGCGTCTGTGGCTGGAGTGGTCATCGGGTGGGTAGGGAACTGGGTACGCATACGTGCTTGAAACGATCGGACAACTCGGACAGGGCTTGGGGGGCCTGACGCTCGCCGCGAGCGTTGAAGGGGCGGGGAAAGTCCCTGGCATAGCCGCGCTCGTGCCGTTTCTGCCGCTGCTGGGCAGCGCCCTGTGCGGCCTCTTTGCGGTCTTCAAGGTCCGCAGCAAGCTGCCGGCGTGGACGAGCGTCGGCCTGCTGGCCTGCTCGTTCCTGCTCGTGCTGATGACGTACATGTCCGTCGGCTCGGCCCACCACGAGGGCGCAAGCGCGGTGGTGAAGGCCTTCGACTGGATCAACTTCACGTTCTGGGGCGGTGGTGGGGCAGGGGGGGCCGAGGGGGCGGCGGGGGGGGCGGCGGGGGGGGCGACGCTCGTCGGCACCTGCTCG
>CAZZDW010000051.1:0-25108 GCA_964652945.1 uncultured Phycisphaeraceae bacterium | reverse complement strand
CCCCCCCCAGGCCCGAGGCGGGGGCGGACGATGCCGCGCCCGGCCCGCTGTCGGTCTGCCGCGTCGGACCGGCGTGGCGCTCGAGGTCGGCGATGATCGCGTCGATGCTCGGGTCGTCCGCATCCAGCCCGGCGTCCTCGTGCGCCTCGGCGTCGACGGCGGCGGCGGTGTGCGCGTCGCCCGCCGCGTTCTCCGCCCCGGCGTCTGCGCCCCTGTCTGCGACCCCGTCTGCGACCCCGTCTGCGACCCCGCCTGCGACCCCGCCTGCGCCCGTGTTTGCCGGCGGCTGTTCGCCGGCGGCTCGCTCCAACACGGGCGGGGCCGAGAGCATCATGTAGTTCCGCCCGCGGTAGGCGTAGATCTGCCCGGAGACGAGCAGCCGCGAGTCGTCGTCCTGCCGCTCGGCGAGTCGTTCGAGCGCGCCGAGGTTGAGGTTGGGCATGAGCACGACCGCGGGGAGCCGGCGGCCGCGTGCGTCGCGGTCGAAGACGAAGTAGCGTTCGCCCGTGCCGCCGATGACGAGCCGCCCGCTGGCGGAGGAGACGAAGGTGTTCTCGGCCATCAGCGAGGCCCGGCCGGCATCCGCGCGAACAACCGAGCCGCCGCCCGCGGCACCGCCGCTCCCCCCCCAGCCCTGACCTCCCGAGCCCGAGCCGACCGAAGCCGCCGGGGAGGTCGGCGCAACCGCCCGCGCGGGCTCGGCCTCGCGGCGGAGCTCGTCGGGCGTGCGCACACCCTCGGGCAATGCCCCGGTCTCGTGCGGCGTGTCGTCGTGGCGGCCGGCGGGCTCGTCGGCGCGGGCCCATCCGCCCGTCAGCAGCAGGCCGGCCAGGCCCGCCGCCAGGGCCGTCCGTCGAGTGGTGTGTCTGCGAGCCGCACGATCCATGGCCCATCCTTTTCGCGAGGCGGCGAGCCGGGTACGTCCGGCCTCCGTGCCGCTGACCCCCTCATGCTATCGGAACTTGAACCACCGCGGGGGCCGGCGGCCGCATTTTGGGACGGTACGGCTGGTGGCGAGGGAGAGATGGTGCGGCCAAGAAGATGCCGCGGGGCTTGTCGGGGTGTATCCTTCTCTCCCCAACCCGCACGGCGGCGTGCCAGAGTGGACAAATGGAGCGGATTGCAAATCCGCTGGCGCAAGCCTTCGACGGTTCGAATCCGTCCGCCGCCTTTTTCGTGATTGAGCATGAAAAGAGCCCAGGGACGAGTCCCTGGGCTCGTGTGGTTTTGGAGGCGGTTGCACTTCTATAGAACAACCCTGAGCACGCTTGCGGGTGGGGCGGGCGTCCCGCCCGCCCAGGGATGCTCAGAGATAACCCCAGGGCGGGCGGGAC
Organism: uncultured Phycisphaeraceae bacterium; assembly: GCA_964652945.1. Classification (GTDB taxonomy): domain Bacteria; phylum Planctomycetota; class Phycisphaerae; order Phycisphaerales; family UBA1924; genus CAZZDW01. The sequence goes on along the minus strand of CAZZDW010000051.1, from coordinate 23,774 downwards.
GCCCGCCCCACCCAAAGCTCCAGGCCTCGAAGGAACTCAGGCAACCCGTCGGCGTCTGGCCGCGGCGATCCCCAGCATGCCCAGCACGGCGAAGCCCGACGGGGCGGGGACGAGCGCGTAGGTGTTGCCGACGATCTCTTCGTTGCCGTCGGCAATGAGCAGGGCGTCGAGCCAGAGGCCGAAGTGCCGGTTTTTGATGCGGATCTGCCCTTCCATGGTGTTGTTCATGAGCGAGTCGGTGGTGAAGGCGTTGGCGACGTTGGCGCCCATCATGTCGACGCACCCCTGGGGGTATTCGTCGGGGTTGCCGAGGTAGTGCCCGGTCTCGTGCGCCGAGACGTGGATGTCGGTGCGGTTGACGCCCGAGCCGCCGGTGCGGTACCAGTTGGAGGTGTCGGTGGAGCCGTCGCCGTCGTGGACGACGATGTCGTACATCGAGCTGGTGGAGGTGGTGGAGAGCTGGGCGTCGTAGCGGAGGTTCCAGGTCTTGGTGCCGCCGAGGGGGTCGGTGCAGAGGATCTGCACGTCGTTGGCCGAGCGGTTCCAGAAGAGCTCCATGTCGGTTTCCCAGTTGGTGAGTTCGGTGTTGGTGATCGCCGCGGACATGGCGGCGGCGGAGAGGCAGAAGGTCTGCGTCAGCGTGATGACGCAGTTTTTGTAGTCGACCTTGGTGTCGGCCTTGTAGTCGAAGTCGCAGGGGTTGCCGATCACCTTGCCGTCCATGTCGTATTGCAGGGCGCCGCCCATGTCGAGCGTCGGGATGGTCCAGTGCTTGGTGCCGAAGAACCCGAACTCCTGGACCATCGCGGCGTGGGCCGACGCGGCCGAAAGAACGATCGCCATCGCCCCGACGAAAGGGGCGTGCCGTTGCCATGCAGCTGTCATGTGCTCTCTCTCCTTGGAAAAGACGAAGGCCGATCCGCTTTCCACACGGACGGCCGGGATGATGGGCGGGGATCGAAGGGCGACGAAGGCCGTGCCGGGTAAAAATCCCGCTCGGCAGTCTTGGCCGTCGGCGAGCCATAAACTACCGCCCCGGCGGGTTGCACGCAATGCCCGGAAGAGGTGATGAGGCAGCCCGGGAGGGGTGTTTGACGAGTTTGAGCGGAGTTTTTACACCTTTTGTGAGCGGTTTGGCCATACGTATCCAGCCGCCTTCCCGTTTGTAGGTCCACCCGGCGCGAGACGACCCCTTTATGACGACCACGCTGCACACCGCGACGACGGAGTTTGAGAAGAAGGACCGCTGCGCCGACCTCGACCATCGGCCGCGGGTGCTCTTGGGCAAGATGGGCCTGGACGGGCACGACCGGGGGGTGAAGGTGATCGCGCGGGCGCTGCGCGACTCGGGGGTGCACGTGATCTATTCGGGGCTGTGGCAGACGCCGCGGAGCCTGGCGATCTCGGCGCGCGACGAGGACTGCGACGTGATCGCGGCGAGCATGATGAGCAACTCGCACCTGGTGCTGGGTCCGAAGCTGGTCGAGGCGTGCCGCGACATGGGCCGGCCGGACCTGCCGGTGTATATGGGGGGCATCCTGCCGCAGGAAGACATCCCGACGCTGCTGGCCGGCGGGATCGCCAAGTGCTTCACGACGGGGACGGGCCTGCTGGAGATCGTCGAGGCGGTGCGGGGCGCGACGAAGCCGCGGCCGGAGACGGTGGCGGACGGCTCTCCTGTGGCACAGCTTGCGAGGGACATCTCGCTGCTGCACGACAAGGGGGTGGCACGAAAAGGCGCGAAGAAGCGCCGACCGGCGCGGGTGATCGGCGTCACCGGCTCGCCGGGCGCGGGCAAGTCGACGCTGGTGGCCCAGCTCGTCGGCGAGTACACCCGCCGCGCCAAGAGCGATGCGAAGTTAGGGCGGTGCGCCGTGCTGGCGTTTGACCCCAAGAGCCCGATCACCGGCGGGGCGCTGCTGGGCGACCGGCTCCGCGTGGATTTCAACGCGCTGGAGGAAGCCGTGTTTTACCGCTCGCTGGCGATCTCCGGCGAGGACTACAAGCACGTCAACGACATCATCGAGCTCATCGGCGGCGCGTGCGAGGGTGGGGGGGAGGGGGGCGCGTTCGAGACCGTGTTCGTCGAGACGGTCGGCGCGGGGCAGAACGAGACGAAGATCCGCGAGCACGTCGACAAGACGGCGGTGGTGCTCACGCCGGGGATGGGCGACGCGATCCAGATGGACAAGGCCGGCATATTGGAGATCGCCGACCTGTTCGTGTGCAACAAGGCCGACCTGCCGGGCGAGAACGAGCTGATGCGCGACCTCCGCGACGTCGCGGGCAAACGCGGCGTCGTCGAGACCGTCGCGACCCACGGCAAGGGCGTGCCGGAGCTGCTCGACGCGCTGCTGAAGTGACAGAAAGGCCAAATGGCAAATCGCCAATTGCCAAAGAGCACATGCGACGCACGTCTGAGCGTTGACGGTTTGAATCTGCTCTTTGGCCCTTTGCCATTTGCTATTTTGTTGTCGCTATGTCTCTGTGGTGAAACTCGGCGCACGATTTCCAGCGGCGTCGGCATTCACAGAAAAAAGCACAGGCGAGACGCCTGTGCCACGATGAAGAAGCGTTGATTGTCGTGCTTCAACGGCGGCGACGCGCCGCGGCGAGGCCGCCGAGGCCGAGCAGCGCGGCCGAGGCCGGCGCGGGGACGCTCGGGGGCATGACGGTGCGGAAGATCAGCATCTCGCCCGCGCCCGAGCCGCCCTGCGTGGGGTCGGGGTCGCCGGGGATGTTCTTCCACATCCAGCGGGCGTCGCCGGAGATGCCGGCGATCGTGCCCCACGGCTCGACGCCGTTGGCCCCGCCGACGAAGGTGTCCTCCCAGAGGTTGAGCGTGTCGGCGACCGCGACATAGCCGGCGATCTCGTTGATGGTGGGGTGCGGGTCGTTGTCGCCGCGGTTGACGTTGGTCGCGTAGACCTCCCAGCGGCTGTCGCCCGAGAGCAGCGAGCCGAGCGAGTCGGAGGTGAACTGGGCGAGCACGCCCTGGGCGACCGAGTCGTCGGACCAGGCGGCGATGTAGAGCGTGCCGGAGACGTTGAGCGCGTACGACTCGGCGACCGACCAGTTGTAGGTGCCGGGGTTGCCGCCCGCGCCGAGCTCGTTGCCGCCGTGATAGCTGAAGACGTTGTTGTCGCGGGAGAAGAGGGCGTAGTGGTTGTCGGCGGTGATGGTGACGTTGACGGCCTCGGCGTGAGCCGCGCCGGCCGTTCCGACCGCGGCGGTCACAGCGGCGGCGAGAGCGGCGTTGAGCTTGGTGCGCATGGCGTGTTCTCCGGTCTGCAAGGCGATGTTGGTGACGAAGATCCGTGATCTCCTGACACAAGCGTGCATAATGGCGGTGTCAGGAGCACACGCAAAGCGGCGTGCGGCGCGAAAACGCCGCGGCGTGCGCGAGTCGTGCGGGCTGGAGGGGCACCAAACAACACGTGCACGCCGATGCGCGTCCGAAAACACGTGTGCGAGACACGGGCTGCTTTTGAAAAGCGAAACCGCAAGGTGTTTGAGCGTGGCACAGGCGTCTCGCCTATGCGGACGATTTCCGCGATCATGCACAGGCGGAGCGCTGCTCTGTTGAGATCATTGGGTTTTAGGTGGGGCGGGCGTCCCGCCCGCCCAATGGGATGCACAAAGACGACCGCAGGGCGGGCGGGACGCCCGCCCCACCCGAACCAGATTGAGGATTTCAACGCAGCAGCGCGACGCCTGTGCCGCGGATGATCCGAGATCGTGTTGTGGTGGCGCTCACGCCGCCTTGGACAGGCGTGTCGGCGGCTCGTCGGAGACGCGTGCCGCGTCGAGTGCGGCGATCACGCCGCCCAGCGCCGCGACCTCGTGGCTCTTGTGCCCGAACCGCCCCGCGTCGTGCAGGTCTTCGAGCAGGTCGTCGTGGAGGTAAGTGAGGTTCTCGTCGGGCGAGGTGGCCCACAGCAGCGTGACCCCCGCCGCCACGCGCCCGAGCGTGAGCGGGCCGGGCGTGCCGAGTTCGAGCTCGGCGAGGATGAACGCCAGCGGGTCGACGGCGCACGCCGCATTCTCGCGCCGGAGCAGGCGGTAGGCCCGCACGAGCGTGCCGGTGCCGCGTCGCTCCTCGCCCGCGGCGTATTCGGCGGCGGCGAGCCGCAGCAGCACCGCGGCCTCGTCGGCGAGCACGCCCGCCGCGAGCTGGGCGATCGAGAGCAGCTCGGGCTCGGTCATGGCGCTGTGCGACGAGACGGCCCACGCCGAGAGGACGCGGGCCGCGGCACGGCACGCCGGGTCGCGCGACGGATCGGCGGCGTCGTTGAGCCGGTCGCTGAGGGCCGCGGCGAGGGCGCGCAGCGCGGCGTTGACATCCGGCCCCGGCGTCCGCGACGGGCCGGCCTGCCGGCGCTCGCGCGTGCCCGCGGCTGTGCGTCGGCCGGCGCAGCGGGTCAGTTCGCCCGCGGCTTCGGCGAGCGCGACGATCAGAGCCGCCGCCGTGCCGTCGTCGATCAGCGGCGAGTCGCCGCTCTGCGTGAGCGTGACGCGCGCCGCGTCGAGCCGCAGCGGGAAGAGCCCCGCGTACCCGGTCGGCAGGGGCGTCGACCAGTCGTCCCATCCCTCGTGCTCGTGCGCGTTGTGCTCGGCCTGGTCGCGGCCGCGGCGGACGGGCTCGATGACGAGCGTGTGCGGGTCGCGCTTGTACACCACCACGCCCACGCGCGGCGAGCCGGGCCCGTCGAGCACGATGCCGTATTCGTCCGCCGGATCGGCCGATTCCCACTGGGCGAGCTGCTCGCTCATCGCGCGCCCCGCGGCGGCGGTGAGCAGGAGGCTCGCGCAGGCTGAATCCATCGACGCGGTGACGCGCAGGGGGCCGCTGTAGCGCCGGTTGGGCTTGATCGCCGCGCGGGCCGAGCTGAGCGCCGGGTCGAGCTGGTCGTTGATCGTGCGGAGCGACGCGGCCGCGGCCCGAGATGAGATGCCGCGCACCGCGGTGGCGGCGTCGCGCAGCCGGTCGGCGGAGTTGACCGCGTCGGCGAGGCGGAGCCTGGGGACGGCGGGCGTGGGCAGCGCGTCGAGCGTCGCCCACGACGAGCCGCGGGCGGATGTGCGTGCGCGCCCGGCACGGTCGAGCAGCCGGCGAGCGGCGTGGCGGACGCGGCCGTGCGGCGACTGCACGGCGTGCGTCGCGCCGACCACGCCGGCGATCATCCACGCGCCCAGCGGCAGGCCCAAGAGCGGCGCGCCCACCGCGCCCACGCCCATCGCCGCAAGGGCCGCGACCCCCGCACAAGCGCAGAGGAACGCCGCGGTGCGCGGGCCGGCGAAGGAACTAGAGCGGCTCGATGAGGAAAGAGGTCCGACGATCGAGTCGAGCGGCTCGTCGACACCGACGGCGTCGGACGGCTCGTTCTCGGACTCGGGGTCGTGGGTGGGGGGGACACTCGGCGCATCGACCGAGAACCGCGGCCTGGCCAGCACGCCGGGCGAGGCCTCGCCGTCGTCGACGGCGGTGTACGCATGGGCTGAGGAAACCGGCGAGGCGGAACGGATCGAGGGCGCAAGCGGGGATCGGTGACGCATGGCCGCCTCGATCGGCCGCCGTGGGGGCGCGGGTGAATGAGCGCGATTCAATGTTCGCCCCCCGCGACGGTCCTAGCAATCAGACCGGCGGTGCGGGGGAGCGGCGGGGGCGTAAACCTGCGGCCGTGCTTAACGGACGCTACCGAATCCCCGTGGCACAGGCGTCTCGCCTGTGCCGCACGGCTCCAGTTCTTGCACAGGCGGGACGCCTGTGCCACGAAAAACACGTGGGGCTTTGTCTTACTTCCTCATCCACTTCGTCAGCGAGTGGACGACCACGGCACGCCCCATCGCGGCGATGGACTCGGTGAGGGGGATGTTCTTAGGGCAGACTTTGACGCAGTTCTGCGCGTTGCCGCAGTCGGTGACGCCGCCGGGGCCCATGAGGGCGTCGAGGCGGTCGCCCTTGAGGCGTTTGCCGGTGGGGTGGAGGTTGAACAGGCGGGTCTGCGAGATGGCGTGAGCGCCGATAAACGAGGTGTCCCACTGCGTGGGGTCTTCTTCCTTGGTGTATTGCGGGCACGCTTCGAGGCAGCAGCCGCAGGACATGCAGGTGGAGAGGACGTAGCGGGTCTCCTGCGTCTCGGGGGCTTCCTTGGGGCCTGCCCCGAGGGAGTAGGTGCCGTCGATGGGAACCCACGACTTGGTGCGCTTGAGGGCGGCAAAGAGGCGCGAGCGGTCGACCCACAGGTCGCGGACGACCGGGAACTTGGACATCGGTTCGAGCGTGATCTCGTCGTTCTCGCGCGGGGCGTAGTCGTCGATGAGGCACGAGCAGGACTGGCGGACCTTGCCGTTGATGACCATGGTGCAGGCGCCGCAGACCTCTTCGAGGCAGCCGGCGTCCCAGACGACGGGCGTGGTCTCTCTGCCGTCGACGGTGACAGGGTTGGCGGCGACCTGCTGCAGGCACGAGATGATGTTGGCGCCGCGTTCGACCTTGACGGCGAAGGTCTCCCACCGGCTCGGCTTGCCCGGCCCGTCGCAGCGGAGGACGCGCAGGCGGATCGTGCGGTTGGGGACGGCGGCGGCGCGGTTGGCCGCGGCTTGTTTCGCCGCATCGCGGGCGTAGGGCGGCAGTTGGTCAAACTCGGCACCGTTGGCGGTGATGGTCGTGGCGGACTGGAGCTTGGGGGATTGAGCGGTCATGCGTATTTCTTCCAGAAAGCAATCAATGTGTCTTAGCGCGCGTGTTTCTCACCTCGCCGCCGCGGCGGCCACCTTGTCGGCCTCGACGCCCGGCAGCGAAGGATCTTTCGAGGTCTTGGGCGCGTCATTTTTTTTCCCGTACGTGCGGGCCGTCGGCTTGATCAGCGAGCCGTCGATCGGCACGAACTCCACCACGACCCGCTCGCTGCCGAACCCGCCCGACGCGTCGCACTTGGCCAGCGTCGCCTTCATGAAGTTCGCGTCGTCCCGGTCGGGGTAATCCGTGCGGTAGTGCGCCCCGCGGCTCTCCTTCCGCTCCAACGCCCCCAGCGCCACCGCCTCGGCGAGGATCAGCATGTCGCCGATCGCGCGGGTGTACGAGAGCGACTGGTTGGTCCACGAGGCCGAATCCGACAGCCGCAGACGCGAGTACCGCTCGCGCAGCTCGCGGAGCTTGTTTCGGCACTGTTCCAGCCGCCCCTGCGTGCGGACGACCGTGCACGCGGCCGTCATCTCCTGGCCCAGCTCCTTGCCGATCACGTACGGATTCGTCTCGGCCGAGACCGCGCCCGACGTCGTGCCCAGCATCTTCTTGACTTTCTCTTCTTCCTGCTTGACGGTCTGCGCGAAGGCCCCCTCGGGCAGCTCGGCCGCGGCGTGCTTGGCGACGGCGTCCGTTTTCAGATAGTTCAGCACCGACACGCCGCAGAAGAGCCCGTCGAAGATGCACGACAGCAGCGCGTTGGCCCCGAGGCGGTTGGCCCCGTGGTAGGCGAAGTTCACCTCGCCGAAGGCGTACAGGCCGGGGATGTTGGTCATCGCGTTGTTGAGCGCCCCGAGCTGCATGCCCAGGCCGACATCCGCGCTCAGCGGCGGCCGCGCCCCGCTGGCGTGCTTGGGCAGCGGCTCCTGCGGGTTCCACGAGCCCTTGGTGAAGCTCGTCCACAGCCCGCCCATCGAGTAGTGGACGGCCGGGAAGATCTTCATCGGTTCGTGCGCGGGGTCGGCCCCGGCGAACTTCTTGTAGATCTCCAAGATGCCTTCGAGCTTGTGGTGCGTGCTCGCCGGCAGGTGCGACAGGTCGAGGTACACCTGGTTCTCGCCGCCCACGCCCATGTGCTGGTTGACGCAGATGTCGAAGATCTCGCGTGTAGCAATATCACGCGGCACGATGTTGCCGTAGGCCGGGTACTTCTCCTCAAGAAAGTACAGCCGCTCGCCCTCGGGGATGTCGCGGGGGGCGCGGGTGTCCCCCTTCTTCCGCGGCACCCAGACGCGCCCGCCCTCGCCGCGCGCCGACTCGGACATCAGCCGCAGCTTGTCGGCCCCGGGGATGGCGGTCGGGTGGACCTGGATCATCTCCGGGTTGGCGTAGTGTGCGCCGGCTCGGAAGCAGCGTGCGGCGGCCGCCCCGGTGCACATGATCGAGTTGGTGCTCTTGCCGAAGACCAAGCCGCAGCCGCCGGTGGCCATCACCACCGCGTCGGCGCGGAACGAACGGATCTGCATGGTGCGGAGGTCCTGGGCCGCGATGCCGACGACGCGGGGGTTCGAGGTAGCCCGGCTCTCCGAGCCGGGTGACTCGGCACGGAGTGCCGAGCTACCGAGCTCTTCCAAGACCGGCCACAGAAACTCCCAGAACTCGTACTTGGTGATCTTCCCCTCGCTCTCGTAGCGCCGGGTTTGTTCATCGAGCGCATACAAAAGCTGCTGGCCGGTCGTCGCGCCGGCGAAGTGGGTACGTTTGAAGAGCGAGCCGCCGAAGAGGCGCAGGTCGCGGTTGCCCTCCATCGTGCGGTTGAAGGGCACGCCCATGCGGTCGAGCAGGTCGATGATCCGCGGCGCCCAGCAGGCCATCTCGAGGACCGGGTGCTGGTCGGCGAGGAAGTCCCCGCCGTAGATCGTCTCGTCGAAGTGCTCGTATTCACTGTACCCCTGCTGGCGGGCGACCTCGTTGCAGGCGTTGATGCCGCCCTGGGCGCAGACGGAGTGCGACCGCTTGACGGGCACCAGCGAGAAGAGGTCGACGGGGATCCCCGCCTCGGCGAGCCTCACGCTCGCGGCCAGCCCGGCCAGCCCGCCCCCGACGACGATCACACGCTGCTTGGACATCGTTTCAATTACCTATTCTGTGGCACAGGCGTCCCGCCTGTGCAGACTGGAAATCACCTTTCCGAGCAACTCATTCAGAACCATGTAGATGTGGTAGACACAGGCGGGAGTGGGGGGCGTCTGTGCCCCGAGATCTGGTAGAGTCATGGGTGTGCATCAAGTACGCCGGCCGTTTCCGCCGCCGCCTCCACCGGTTTCTCCACCGGCCCCATCTGCTTCTCGACGACCTGCGCGTCGCGGTAATCCACCAGGTAGAACGTGATGACCGTCGACCACGCCATCAGCATGAGCACCACCCCAAGCCCGAAGCACGCCTTGCCCCAGCGGCGTTGGCTGCGCAGCGAGATGGTGATCCCCCAGGTGATCGCCGCCGTCCACAGCCCGTTGACGAAGTGGAAGACGAGCATGCTCACGCCCAGCATGTAGAAGCAGGCGACGATGAGCCCGGTGATCTGCTTGCCGTCGACGCCGCCCTGCAGCGCCGCCGCCAGCGTCGACGCCGCGGCGTGGTGGCTCCACTCCGCCCCGCCCGGCACCAGCCACGTCCACCCCCAGCGCAGCGTCGCGACGTGATAAAAGATGAAGAAGATGCCGATGTACCCGCTCCAGCGCTGCAGCGTGTACCGCCAGTTGTCCTGGTAGGCGTAGCGGCGTGTGTTCGACTTGCCCTGCAGGGCGTAGATGACGCCGAGGATCGAGTGGAAGGCGATCGAGGCCCACAGCACGATCTCGATGATGAGCAGGTGGGGGATCTGCTCGTTGATCCAGTTGACCTCTTTGACGAAGTAGTGGATGCCGCCGTCGAACCAGCCGCCGTTGCCGTGGACTTCCTCGCCGCGGAGCGCCCACTTGCCCCACAGGATCGACGAGTTGGTCGTCAGGTGCATGATGAGGAACACGCCGATGGGGAGGATGCCCGTCAGCGAGTGCAGGCGGCGGAGGAGGAAGTAGTTCCTCTGAAACCACGTGCCCGTGGCGGCGGTCGCTTCAACGGAAGATGAGGTGTCGGACATGGTCTTGTAAGAAAATCGGTGTGCTGGTCAACTCCCCCCGTCCCATGTTCCCTTCCCCTCAAACAAACGCCCACGGGCTCAGCCCGTGGCTTGTACGTTCATCGTTTACCTCTCAACGCATCGGAAAAGTTCAGAGGATTGGGCTCTGCACCAGCTCCTCCCGTTTCGCCCGCCCCTCCCATCGCCTGCTGGGCCTGCCACTGGCTGACGGCCTTGGAGATCTCGACAAACCGCATCCGCAGTTCGCTGAGTGCCTGCGAAATATCCGATGCCTCATCGTCGGTGAGGTTCCCCTCGGTCTTGGCCTGGAGGACGCCCAGCAGGTCGATGTGGAATCGGGCGTGCTCGAGCGAGACGACCGCGCGGCCGGTCTCCGGATCGGGGAAACCGCCCATGTACATGAGGGCCTGCGTGATGAGCGTGCCGACGAGGGCGGAAAAGTCCGCGTCGGGCATCCGGCCTTCGGCTCCGCCGGCCGCCCCGGCCCCGCCCGCATCGGCCTGACCGGCTGCGCCGCCTTTTCCGGCAGGGGCGGCTCCGGCCGCGGGGGCCTTGGCCTTCTCGGCCGCCGCGAGGCGCTCCTTCTCGGCCCGCGCTTGCGACTTCCAGTCCGAATCGACGACGATCTTCGGTTTCTCGGCTTCGCTCATGGCTGTTCCTATCGGTTGAGGCAGTATAGGCGGGGCGTAACGGATGCCTGTCGTTGGTGGCACCGGTCTCCAGACCGGTGCGCGGGCGTTCGCTGCTGCAAGTGTGTAAACTCTGCGCCTATGCCGCGCATGTGCACCGCTCGCCGTTGTGGATTGTCGCCGTCTCCCGTGCTGGCTGTGTGGACGCTCGTCGCGGTCAGCGGCATCGCCGCCGGGCTGGGGGGCCTCGGCGGCTGCGCTCAACACCGACAGGCCGCGAGCCGCCCCGTCGAGGCGACCGCCTTCGCCAAGCCCGCGACGGACACGCCCGAGGCGACGCCCCCCGCCGCCGCCCGGCCCCTCGCCGAGCCGTACGCCCTCCCCGCCGACCAGCCAAGGCCCGAGGCCCAGGGCGACACGCCGCTCATTACGCTCGGCGGCCGCCCGGCCCGCGTGCTCCCCCGCGCCGACGAGCTGGAAGCGGTCGAGGCCGACACCGCCGCACCCACGGGCGCCCCCGCCGGCGCGCCGCCCGTGACCCCCTCGGCGACCGGCGGCAAAGCGGGAAGCGGCGCAGCTACCAGCGGCGACACGTCGACCAGTCCCGCACCCAGCGCGACGACCACCGTCGCGGCTCCTCCGACGCTCTCGCCGGCCGCGCCCCCGCCGGTCCTGGAGCCGCTCACCCTCGACGCGACCGTCGGGCAGATCAACGGCGAGCCGGTCTACGCCGACGCCTTCTTTAAAGACAACCAGCTTGAAGAGCGCCTCATCGCCGAGTCGAGCCGCCGCAAGACGCAGCGCGAGTGGCTGACCGTCGCCAACGAGGCGATCTCCAAGGCCCTCGTCACCCGCGTCCGCGACGAGCTCGTGCTCGCCGACGCCTACGCCGACTTCTCCGGCGAGAAGCGCCAGGGCCTGCGCGCCTTCCTCACCAAGGTCCAGTCCGACGAGATCTCCCAGCGCGGCGGCAGCGCCGTCATCGCCGAACAGGAACTCCTCGAATCGACCGGCCGAACGCTCGACCAGGAGGCGAAGAACAAGCTCGAGCAGGAGCTGATCGGCTACAAGATCAACCAGCGGGTCCGCTCGCGGGCCGTCGTGACGCCCCGGCAAGTGCGGCGTGAATACGAGCGCAACTTCAACGAGTACAACGAGCCCAGCACGGCCCACTTCCGCCTCATCTTCATGCCCAAGGCCGACGCCGAGGGCGACAAGGGCAAGGCCGTCCGCGACGCCCTCGCCGCCGGCAAACCGTTCGACGAGGTCGCCTCGGGTGAGGCCAACACCTTCAACCGCGCCGAGGGGGGCAGGCTCGACGTGCAGGTCCGCGGGCGTTTGGCCGACGCCGAGCAGATCCTCGCCGATGAGCGCCTCACCGCCGCCGCCCGCACGCTCGCGCCGGGCCAGACCGCCGGCCCGATCGCCTGGGGCGAGCAGGATGACCGGGTCGCCTGGGTCCACCTCGACTCGATCGACCGCGGCAAGAGCGTCTCGCTCTACGAGGCGCAGCTGAACATCGAGAACCGCATCCGCGACCGCCGCCTCAACGAGGAACGCGAACGCTACTTCCGCGAACTCCTCGAACGCGGCAGCTACAGCGACATCGACACCATGCGCGCCCGCCTGCTGGCGATCGCCCTCGAACGCTACTGGAAGCCGGGAGCGCAGTGAAAAAAGTAGTGAACAGTGAACAGCTTGTTTGTACGAGACGCGAGCGGGAGCGAGCGTGTGCATGACATCTCAAGTCTCGTCGTACGAGCCCGAAGCGCAAGCGAGGGGCGGCTGCCGAGAGTGATAAGCGTCTCGTGTCGTGCTGTTATGCTCATTGAGAGTCCCCCACCTCATGCTCTCCGTCCTTAAACGTTGGCTGGGGCGGAGCGGGCCTTCTCCGGTGCAAGGCGAGCGCGACCCCCTCGGCCCCGCCGGCGAACGCGTCGCCGTCAAACACCTCAAGAAACACGGCTACCGCGTCCTCGGCGTCAACGTCCGCACGCGCGTCGGCGAGGCCGACATCGTCGCCGAGGCCCCCGACCGCCGCACGATCGTCGTCGTCGAGGTCAAGTCGCGGCGTGTCCGCGCCGACCCGTTCGCGCCAAACGTCGGACCAAGCGCCCCGCCGCCGCCGAGCGATCCACCGGTGCTCCCCGCTCGGCCGCTGCGTCCGCCGCCGGAGGCGTCGGTGCACCGGACCAAGCAGAAGAAGCTCGTCGCGATCCTTCGGCACCTGGGCCGCGCCAACCGCTGGCGCAACCGCCCGCTGCGGATCGACGTCATCGCCGTCGAGTTCAAGGACGACGGCACGCACGAACTCCGCCACCACGCCGGCGCGGTGGTCGCTCGTAGAGCATCATGAGAACGCGGAGATGCGGAGGGAAGCGGAGGACGCAGAGTCCAAACAGGTTGAACACGGAGGTCACGGAGGAGCACAGAGAAAGACATCAAAGCATGGTGCACACCATCGAAGGTTTATGCACCCAGAACAACGGTCTTTGCATTCAACGCTTCATCGAACACGCTCCGTGGCCTCTGTGACCTCTGTGTTCACAATGGTTTTTCTCCGCGTCTCTGCGTTCCTCCGCTCCTCCGCGTTCTCGGATCTCACGTCCCCCGCAGCTGCCCGGCCATCTTCCCTCTGAACGCCATCTCCGCCCGCACCTCGGCCGATCGCTGCGGGTCCAGGTGCGTCGGCAGGATGACCGAGAACATCGAGCCGCGGCCCGGCTCGCTCTCGACGCCGATCTCCCCCTGCAGCATCGCCGTCAGTTCTTTGGCGATCGCCAGGCCCAGGCCCGTGCCGGCGTGCTTGCGCGTGTGCGAGCCGTCGAGCTGCTCGAACTTCTCGAAGATCCGCGCCTTGTCCGCCTCGGCGATGCCCGGCCCGGTGTCGAGCACGCACAGCCGCACACGGTCCCCCGCGCCCGGCCCCTCGGCCGAGCGTGCCGCCAGGCGTTCGGCGCGCAGCGTGACCCGCGCCGGCTTGCCCTCGCCCGCCGCCCCCTCGCTCACGTACTCCCCGGTGAACTTGACGGCGTTCGACAGCAGGTTGAACAGAATCTGCTGCAGCTTCTTCCCGTCCGTCTCGATCGTGCCCAGCTCCTCGCCCAGGTCGACGACCACCTCGACGCCGGCCTTGTCGGCCAGCGGGCGGATCAGGGCCGCGAGGCCTTCGCACAGGTCCGCGACGTTCACCGGCTGCACGCGCAGGTCCATCTTCCCCGCCTCGACCTTCGCCATTTCCAAGAGGCCGTCGATCAGGTCCAGCAGGCTCTTGCCCGAGCCGGTGATGTTCTCGAGGTACCGCTTGCGCTTGGCGAGGCGCGACGAGTCGTCCCCCGCCGCCTCTTCCTTGATGGCGATCTCGAGGAGCAGCTCCGCGAACCCGATGATCGAGTTGAGCGGCGTCCGCAACTCATGACTCACGTTCGCCAGGAACTCGCCCTTGATCCGGTTGGCCTCAAACAGCGCGATGTTCCGCTCGGCCAGCTCGTTGACCTTCAGGTCCAGCGACTCGTTGATCGCGCGGAGCTTCTGCTGGCTCGCCGTGAGGGCTTCGAGCATCTGGTTGAAGGCGTCGGAGAGCTCCTCGAACTCGTCGCCCGTGGTGATGTCCGAGCGGACCTTGAAGTCGCCCTCGCGGATGACCTCGGCCGTCGCCTTGAGCGAACGCACCGGCGAGAGGATCAGCCGGCTGGTGATGAGGTAGAAGACCAGCACCGCCAGCCCCAGCGCGATCAGCCCGGCCGAGAGGAGGTACGCCGTGTTGATGAGCAGCTCGCCGGCGGCGTTGGGCGACAGCCGTTGGAGGTACACCATCCCTTCCAGACTTCCCTCGGCGTCGCGGACGGCCCGCGCGTAGTAATACGCCCGCCCGGCGCGCTGCCATTCGGCGTCGTGGTATTCGGAGACGTCGGGGTCGTCGTTGAACCGCCGCCACGCGGCGCGGATGAACGGCTCGGCCTCGGCCCGCGGCTCGACCAGCTCGGCCGTCAGGTACACGATCGTGCCGCTGCCTCCCCCTCCCAAACCCGACGAGGGGCCGCCGATCGTCTCCGGCTTGCCGGGCACGGGGCCCAGCCCCAGCGACTCCGGCGTGGCCACCGCATCGGGGGTAGCCGGCGGCGGAACGGCGGCGGAGGAGGGGGGGCGGCGGGCGGCGTTCCACACCGCCTCGATCTGGCGGGAGGTCTCGTGCTGCCCCTCGTCGACGACGGCCCCCAGCCTCAGCCACGGCACGCTCAGGGCCGCGATGATGATGAGCACCACCGCCGCCCCGAAGAGCAGGAGACACTTGTTGGCCAAAGAGATGCCGCGCCACATGTGGGATGAGTTTAGTGGGTTCCGGGCGACAAGCATGGATGGGCGGAGCCGGCACCACCCGCGAGGGTCTTGGATCAAGGGTCGAGGGTCTTGGTGGAGAATCCAACCCAAGACCCAAGACCCAAGACCCAAGACCCAAGACCCAAGACCCAAGACCGCTTCCCGCTACCATGCGCAAGGATCGCTCGTTTTCCGCCAGCACACCCCTCCCACGGAGCACACCCCATGCAGCTGTACATCGACACGGCCAACCTCGACGAGATCAAGCAGGCCCACGACCTTGGCGTCCTCGACGGCGTCACCACCAACCCCTCGCTGATCGCCAAGGAAAACACCGACTACGCCAAGCGGCTCGCCGAGATCTGCAAGATCGTCTCCGGCCCCGTCTCGGCCGAGGTGATCGCCACCGACTTCGACGGCATGATGAAGGAAGGCTCCCGGCACGCCCAGATCGCCGGGAACATCGTCGTCAAGCTCCCTTGCACCGTCGACGGCCTCAAGGCCTGCAAGGCCTTCTCCGACAAGGGCGTCAAGACCAACCTGACGCTCTGCTTCCAGCCGCTGCAGGCGATGCTGGTGGCCAAGGCCGGGGCGTTCCTGGTCAGCCCGTTCATCGGCCGCGTGGATGACATCGCCGAGGACGGCATGGACCTGATCCACAAGATCCGCACGATCTACGACAACTACGGCTTCACCACCAAGCTGCTGGCCGCCTCGATCCGCCACCCCAAGCACATGGTCGAGTGCGCCCTGGCCGGGGCCGACGTCGCGACCGTCCCCTTCAGCGTCATCAAGCAGATGCTCAACCACCCGCTCACCGACACCGGCCTCAAAAAGTTCGTCGAGGATTACAAGAAGGCCTTCGGGGGGTAAGCAAGACAGGCGTCGGGCGTCAGTCGTCAGGCGTCTGTAGCTGGAGTGACGATGTATGGGCAGCCGCGTCGAACGCTTTGAAGACCTGCGGGCCTGGCAACATGCCCGCACACTTTCACGCGAGATCTACCTGCTGACGCAGCGTCCGCAGTTCCAGCAGGACAGAAACCTTGTTTGGCAGATGCGTTCCGCGGCACGATCAACGATGGCCAACATCGCCGAAGGCTTCGATCGCACCGGATCTCGCGAGTTTCACAAGGCGCTTTCTGTTGCGCTCGGGTCGGCCGCGGAAGTGCGATCGGACCTTTATCTTGCGCTCGATCTCGAACGGATCGACCAGGCCGAGTTTGCTCGGCTGAGCGACATCGCCGCGGAGACATCGGCAACGATCAACGCGTTGCGAGCCGCCGTGGCACGAAGATTCAACCGGTACACTCCAGCTACAGACGCCTGACGCCTGACGCCTGACGCCTGACGCCCCACGCCTCACGCCCCCTTCACCTCCACCAGCAGCTCCACCTCCACCGGCACGCCCAGCGGCAGCGCCACCGACCCCACCGCCGCCCGCGCGTGCTTCCCGGCCTCACCAAACACCTCGACCAGCAGCTCGCTCGCCCCGTTGGCGACCTTCGGCTGACCCGTATACCCCGCGTCGCTGGCGACCCACACGCCGACGCGGACGACCTGCGCGACCTTGTCCAGCGAGCCGACCGCCGCCTTGACGCAGGCCAGGGCGTTGATGATGCACTGGCGTGCGCACGCCGCGGCCTGCTCCTCGCTGACTTGGCTCGGCACGCACCCGAGGGCCATCGCCTTGCCGTCCTTGTTGGGGAGCTGGCCGCTGACGTAGAGGAGGTTGCCGACCCGCTTAGTGGGGACGTACGCCGCGACGGGCCTCGGAGCCTCGGGGAGGGCGATGCCCAGGCGGCTCAGGGCGGCTTCCGGCGACGAAGACGACGGCGTGGTCATATCAGGGCTCCTGGTGAGAAAGAACAGGGCGGGCGGGAACGGATAAGGTGTGGACAATACACAGGTTATCGCGAGTTTCGACCAGGCCCGTCCAGCGATATTTTTGGGTCTTGCAAGGTTTTCAGAGCCATGTTCGGCGAAATCTGTCCAAAAATCCGACGGTCGCGCACGGAATTGTGATCCCGCTCGTAAATGCCCGCAACCACTCGGCTTGACTTGCGAATCGGAAGCCGTATCTTGACTGCACGTGCACGATACGCGTGTTGGCGGCCACGGACCGATTGCGGGTTATTTGCCAGCCAACGTCCTCATTGACGGCCATTGAGCCGTCCGCATCATTGCGACCCACAACGCGTCGCCCCCCGCGGGTGGTGCAGGGAACGAGGTCTCCGACACGCACATCCTGGTTGACGCACTCCACGGAATGCGTCGTAAAACGAGCCCGCAGCGCAAGCAAGGGCCAATCGCTCGTTCCACGAGTCGGCTCAGGATGAGCACCTCATGGTTCAGGGCGTGTCGCTGAGACACTTTTCCCGGTACGCCTCTGGTCTTTCGTCGGCATGGTGTCGGCGGCGACGGCCGGGATATCGAAACACCTGTCAATCCCAACGGTTTGACCCGTTCCCTTTAGGAGTCCGCAATGAAGAACCGTCGTGCATTTACGCTGATCGAGTTGCTGGTCGTGATCGCGATTATCGCGCTCCTGGTCGGCATCCTGCTGCCGGCCCTCGGCAAGGCCCGCGCCTCCGCCCGCCAGATCAAAGACGCCGCCAACATCCGCGGCATCCAGCAGGCCATGGTCATCTTCGCCAACAACAACCAGGACAACTACCCCAAGCCCACCGTCTTGGACGCGGGCAATACCACCGTCAATGCGACGACCCCGAAAGAACTGACCGGCCACATTCTCTCCGTCCTGATCTTCAACGGCAGCATCTCCCCCGAGCTCTGCTACAACCCGGCCGAGACCAATGGCAGCGTGCAGGTCAAGACCGATTATCAGTACGACAGCCCGACGACAGCCCAGAGCTCGGCTCAGGCTCTCTGGGATCCGTCCTTCCGCGGCACGCCGAATGACCCCGATTCGCCCAAGAGCAGCACGGCTGCAGGCAGCGGTGGCATGCCCGGCAACCAGTCGTACGCCCACATCCCCGTCACCGGCGACCGTGCCAAGCAGTGGCAGAACACCTTCTCCGCGACCGAGCCGGTCTTCGGCGATCGTGGTCCTGAATATGTGGAGCCTTCTTACCCCAACACCTCCGGTCGCTATACCCTGGTGATGGGAGTCACCGGCGACGGCTCCAACACGCTCGCCATCCACGGCGGCCGCAGCACGTGGGAGGGCAATATCGCTTACAACGACAACCACGTTAACTTTGAAACGAAGCCGAACCCGGACGGCATCACCTACACCGCGGAAAGCGGCACGCCCCGCTCCCAGACCGACAACCTCTTCCTGGACGAGACCAATGAACTCGGTCACCTCGCAGCCGGGAATATTACCAAAGGCAAGAACGGCTATCTCCGTCCGTGGGCAGGCATTAGCGGAAGCAGCCCCAACTATAACTTCACTTCTTGGAAAGACTAAACTGCCCCGTTGTACGTAAGATTCTGACAGGCCCGCTCCGGCGGGCCTGTTCTTTTTTGCCGTCATTCCGTCACCGGTGCGGTGCGAAGACACCGTGAATCTCTGCGGCTTGCGCCGTCCGATAGGGGGCTCTTCGGAAATGCCGCCGGCGTTGATGGGCCGTCCGCGGCTTCCCAACCGATAAAGAGCCCATGAGCGTCTTGGGGACAACCTTCGCCCAGTCGGTCGCCGGTGCGCCCGGGGCCGAGCGTGCGGCTCGCCCCATCGGGCCGCCCAAAGAGGCCGACAAGGTCCGCCGCGGGAGTGGGGGGCTCCACAGCCGCGACGGTGATGACGACGAGGTCGACATCGACTCGGTGCAGGTCTCCGACGAGGCGCGCATGCTCAAGGACGCGGCCGAGGAGGAGACCCGCCAGGAACGCCGCGGGCACGACGCGACCCCCGAGCACGGGCACGAGATCGAGGACGGCGTCGACGAGCCGTCGCCCGAGTCGGCCGCGCCTGCGCCGGGCGTCGACGCCGGCGAGCCGCCCATCGCGCACATTGATATCGAAGCCTGAGTCGAAGATATCCGTGAAGACATTCGACGATGTCTCGCGCTCACGGGCTAGTTTCTTGCACGCCAGGTTCCGGCTACACTGCCGCTTTTCCGCGGCAGCCGCCGCGGCCATTGCACCCCACAAGGAACAACGTGCCATGAACGGACCAACTCCATCTGCCGGGCGATTCGGCGTCGCCCTCGCCGCGCTGCTGCTGGGCGTGTGCGCCGGCGTGTGCGCCGCGGCCGAGCACGCCCAGCCCGATCCGTCCGGCGCGGCCGAAGCCACCGCCGTCTCGCCCGAAACCGCCGACGATGCCGCGGGCCAAGCCGCCGCCAAGCCCGCGGCCGGTCCGGTCGAGATCGTCCTGCCCACCGGCGAGCGGCTGACCGGCACGGTGAAAAGCTTGAGCGACACCGAGCTGGTCCTGGAGCATCCGGTGCTCGGCGAGATCAAGGTGCCGCGTGACAAGATCGCTTCGTCGAGCGTACCGCTCGAAGACGCGGTGCCCCCGCCGCCCCCGCCCCCCCCCTCACTGCCGGAGCCTGATTTCTGGCACGGCTGGACGGGCAACGTCGAGCTGGGCGTCAACGGCTCCTCCGGCAACACCGAGAGCTTCAACCTCCGCGCCGGCCTCGGGCTCGAACGCAAGACCAAGAAGATGGAGACCAAGCTCACCGCCTCCTACACCTACGAGACCAGCGAGGGTGACAACACCACCAACCAGGCGCGGCTCGACGTGCGCAACGACTGGCTCACCATGAGCCGGTGGCGCTACTTCGCGCAAGGCTTCGTCGAGTACGACGAGTTCCAGGACTGGGACCTGCGCGTCGGCGCGTTCGGCGGCGTGGGGTACGAGTTCATCAACAACGACCGCACGCTGCTCCTGGGCCGCGCCGGGATCGGTTTCTCACGCGAGATCGGCGGTGCGGACAACACCATCCGCCCCGAAGGGCTCTTGGG
This sequence comes from uncultured Phycisphaeraceae bacterium, assembly GCA_964652945.1. Classification (GTDB taxonomy): domain Bacteria; phylum Planctomycetota; class Phycisphaerae; order Phycisphaerales; family UBA1924; genus CAZZDW01. The sequence continues at coordinate 4,063 of CAZZDW010000051.1, read as the reverse complement.
CCTCGACTTCAACCACCAGATCAGCGACACCACCAAGTGGACCAGCAGCATCGATCTGTACCCGGACCTCTCGGACATCGGCGCGTACCGCTTCACGGCCAAGGCCGGCATCGAGACGCTGCTCGACGCGACCAACAACATGTACCTCAAGCTCGGCGTCGAAGACCGCTACGACTCGACGCCCAACGGGGCCCACCGCAACGACCTCGACTACTTCGCGCTGATTGGGTGGAAGTTCTAGAAAAGGCACGGGGCACCAAGCACTGGCATGAGTAAAAAAGCCCGCAGGCTGAGCCCGTGGGCTTTCTTGTTGGTCGTTCGCAGGAGCGTTCACGATCGTCTGCGTCTGCCCAGGAGCGTCCCGCCCACGAGCAGCAGCGCCGCCGCGGCCGTCGGCTCGGGCGTGGAGGCGGACGGGATGATGCGCGTCGCGATGAAGGACGACGTCACCGGCGTGCCGGGGTTGGCGATCGCGGTGATCCAGCCGTTGACCGGCTCGACGTTGGTGAAGTACGACCAGTCTCCCCAGCGTGAGGAGGTGAAGTTGCCGCTGACCGCCGTCGCGATGCCGGCCAAGAGCAGCGACTGCCCGTCGGCGGAGACCTCGAAGAGCCCGCCGCCCGAGTCGTACTCGGCCAGGCTCGCCTCGCCCGGCACCGAGCGGTCGTCGTCGGGCGCGTCGAAGCGCGTCGCGACGCGGACGCCCAGCGACTCGACGACGTTGGCCCCCCAGGTTTCGGTGCGCGGCGTGGACCACGCGTAGCCGTTGGTGACCGCGCCGCCGCGCGTGTAGCCGAAGCCGCCGAGGACGACCTCCATGCCGGGGCGGACGCGCGGGGCGAGTTGGTGCCAGCCGGGCAGGTCGGTGTTGACCTCGTAGAGGACGATGTCGGCGGTGGTGTGCTGGACTTTGGAGATCGTGGTGAAGCTCACGCCGTTCATGGTGAACGTGGTGCCGATGGGCGCGCCGATGTGCGGCACGGTGGCGATCCAGCGCTGCCCGACCGCGACGGCGGTGGAGCCGCCGAATGAACCGATGTAGCTGGGCTGCGTCTTGACCCACGATTCGCCGGGGGGGGCGGGCGAGACGACGATGGCGCTGGCGTGCGGCGTGGCGGCGGCGGCGAGGGCGACGACCGCCGGGGCGAGCGCGATGCACAGATTTCCCGCGCGTAGGCCGGGCATGGTCGGTACTCCCTTCTCCGCGCTTGGGCGGGACACCCACGCCGGACGGATGGGCGCGGGTGTCAGAAAGGGGTATCGACCAGAGCGGTAACCACGTTGGGGCCGTCAAGGCCCCGCCCAGCGCGCGGGGGTGAAGCTGGTCCGGTTGTGCGGGCTGGGCAACCCGGATTTACACAAGCCCTCTCGTACGAGACGCGAGCGGGAGCGAGCGTGTAATGGCATCGAAAAAGAAACACGCTCCCTGCCGGGAGCGTCTCGTATGCAAGCGCCAGGTTTGATGTCACAGCGGTGGTGCTGTGAGATCCGTGTTTATGCCGGCCGGACGCCCGAGGTGAGCTGGCGCAGTCGCTCGACGTGCGCCCGGCGGGCCTGGTCGAGGATGTGCCGCGGGATCCGCCACTGCGCCTGGTCCTGCGTGACCGCCGAGCAGTGGTCGGTGAAGCACTGGTAGAGCATCTTGAACGCGTCACGCGGCTGGCGCATCTGGTCGAGCGCATCGATCAGATCGTTCCGGCTCACGTCCGACGCGAACAAGTCCAGCAACCCCGGCTGCTGCGGCCGCGTCGCGACGCCGCCCTCTGATAACTCGCTCGCCTCGCCGCTGTTCACGGGCGACATCGCCTGCGCCGGCGCGTTCGGGATGCACGCCCGCAGCCGCGCGTCGCAGAGGTCGTAGAGCGTCGCGCCCGACCACGAGAGGCGTTCGATGAGGTTCTGCTTGTCGAGGCGTGCTTCCTGGAAGAACGCGGCCGATTCGCGGAAGAGCGCGTGCCGCAGCTCGATCGGCAGCAGCATCTTGACGCCCACGCCGTTCTGCTGGAGGAACTTGTTGTTGAGCAGCGGCCAGATGAACGAGCGCATGCGGTCCGGCTCCCCGGCGATGAGCGTCGGCTCGTCGACGCGGTCGATGACGATGAGCATCGTCTGGTAGCCGTAGACGCGGAGCACGCGGCGGAGGCGGTCGAGATTCGCGTACCGCGCCTCGTCGGTCTCGTTCACCGGCAGCGCGGCCGCATCGAGCAGGCCTGGATCGAGCTCTTCGAGCGAGCGGGCGTAGGAAAGATCGCTGCGCGCGCTGACGCGGAGCTGCCGCCTGACGCGGTGCCCGAGACGGACGAACGCGAGCCGGTCCCACAGCGAGCGCTTGGCCAAGACGGCGAGGTAGAGCGCCGTGAGCCCCACGAGCACGTACAGGAGGAAATCGTTGCCCAGAAAGCCCTGGTCGGAGCGGAGCATCGCGATGAAGAGGGCCGCGGGCACGAGCCAGCCGGCGTAGGCGAGGGCCTTCCACACCGTGCCCGACCACGGCAGGCGCAGGCGGAGCACGCGGCGGAGCTTGGCCGAGCGCGCCTCGGCCCCCGCCCCCTCCGGCCGGTCGTAGAGCGTCTGCAAGAGCAGCAGGTCCCAGCGCAGGCTCGGGTCGCTGGCGCGCAGGCGCTTGCGCGGCTCGGGGCCGAGGTCGACCAGCCGATCGCCCAGCGCGTCCTGCCGCTCCATCAGCAGCGTGTCCACCACCCGCGGCACGATGATCGTCAGGATCGCGTCGATGTGGTCCACCAGGCGGAACTTGGCGAGCGCCCCCGGCACGTCCGGCCGGCGATCGCTGGAGAACCGCGCGACGAAGCGGTCGAGGATCGGGTTGAGGTCGTCGTAGGGCACGACGAGGCATCGCTCCTCGGGGTGCGCCTGGTTGAAGGCGCGGGCGCGGTCGTCGAGCTGCAGGCGGATGGTGGTTTTGCCGGCCCCTTTTTCGCCGAAGACGATCGACGCCGCGGGGCTGCGGAAGTCGCCGACGATCTTCTCGAAATCCGAATGGACCGGCAGGCCGCTGGAGATGATCCCCGCGCCGTTGTTGCCGGCGGCCGCGGCGCTGCGTGCGGCGTGCGCTTCCAGGCGGCGGAAGACCGGGTCCTGCCGGGCCTCTTCGCCCCGGAACGGGTTTTCCACGATGCCCCAGTGGTCGAAGAAGGCCTGGAGGTTCATGGGCGGCTCACACGGTGGGTGGATGGTGGAAGAACGGCGATCGAATCAAAGCAGAACGATACACCAACCGGCCCAATCCGTCCGGTGCGATCGCGCGGATCGGGCAGGCCGTCCGGCCTCCGGCGGTGCGTGGGAGATGCGCCTCGTCCTCTCTTCGGCGTGCCGTATTTTTCCCAAAGGCGGGGCGTGTGCGCGCACCAGGGGTTGTTCTCGATAAAACATCGTTCATATCCGCGTGTGTGCGCACCCAATGCCCGCCGGCCGGTTTACCCTATGAGAGCAGCAACGCCAGCGCAGGGAGATCGCAATGGCCAAGAAAGACGCCGGGTGGGGGAGCGGGGGCGCGAGCAATCCGTTTGACGAGAAGCCGAAGGACGCGGCGGCGGAGGGGCTGTCGTCGTGGGACTCTTCGTCGAAGGCCGCGCCCAAGCCGAGCGGGCCGAAGCCGCCTCAGCCCAGCGATCCGGCGCGCCGGCGGAAACGCCGGAACATCGCGTTGATCGCCGTCGGCTCGGTGGTCGTCTTGCTGCTGCTGGCGGTGGCGCTTGCGCCGACGATCGCCTCGGCCGTCGCGCCCGGCATCGCCGAGGGGCAGATCAACAAACTCATCAACGGCACGGCGCACGTCGAGCGCGTCAGCCTCGGGTGGACGAGCGACACGCACGTCGGGCCGATCGAGATCGCCGACACGCAAGGACGGCCGGTGGCGCGGGTGGAGGTGAACCTGCCGCGGAGCGTGTGGGACATCGTCGCGGGGCGCTGGTGGAGCGCCGAGACGATCGACCTGGGCACGATCGAGCTGAGCGGCATGGCCGAGGTGGTGCGCAACCCCGACGGCTCGACGAATCTGGAACACGTCCTCGAACCCGCGATGAAGCAATCGTCCACGGGCGCG
>CAZZDW010000050.1:6089-25184 GCA_964652945.1 uncultured Phycisphaeraceae bacterium | reverse complement strand
CCCGGAACCCGGAACCCGGAACCCGGAACCCGGAACCCGGAACCCGGAACCCGATTCATACCCGTTGTCCACCCCTCGGGGGGGCGCTATCATCTCTCTTACCATCGACATTTTCCCCGAGTTTGGGCCAATACCCCCGGGGCGGCACGCCCCGGCTCACCACCGCCGGTACCGATCGGGAAACGTCGAACAGGAGCATAGCCCAGCATGATCGAAGCGCTCAAGAGCGATGATATCGTCAACCGCGTCGGCGGCCGATTCAAACTCTGCTCGCTCATCCAGCGGCGGCTCGTCCAGCTCATGGACGGCGCACGCCCGATGATCGACCGCAACGGCCGTTCCGACCTCGAACTGGTCGTCGAAGAAATCATGCAGGGCAAACTCCACTACGACTTCGACCCCACGGCGGAAGTCGAGACGGACAAGATCCTGGTGTGACAGGGTGGGGACCTGGGGATCGTCTTTGTGAGACGGGGCGTGCCGCCCCGTCTTCTTCCTCCAGCATCCTCATGACGTGCTGGCATATCACCATCTCGACCTTCGGCGCTCGCCTGCACGGCGACGACCGCCCAACGGTCGATCGCGCCCACAACCGATTCGGTAACCCGTTCCTCGCTCCAGACCCGAAGCGCCGGACGCAAGGCGAACGCGATATGCGTGTGCCGGCGGTCCGCTTCACGCACGAACAGCAACGGTTCGTCGAAGACGCCCTGCCAGCGATCTGTGAAAAAGGTGGCTGGAAGTTGCTCACGGCGGCGTGCGGGCCGGACCACGTCCACGTGCTCGTCGACGCCGACTGGAAACACCACGGCAAGGACATCCGCCGGTGGCTCAAACGCTGGCTGACGCAGGCGCTCAACGAGCGATGGGCCGCACCCCTCCGGCAGGACGGCATGTCGTGGTGGTGCGAGGGAGGCTCGACCAAAGCGGTCAAGGATGAGCATTATCTCGGGAACGTCAAACGATATATCCATACTCAGCGTGCTCCTCGGGCATCCGCGGCACCTCAGACGGGGCGACACGCCCCGTCTCACTTTGAACATGATCGTCAGGTGATCTCATGACCCATGCGCAAACTTCATCCCAACCCAACGTCTGCGCGGGCAAGCGCATCCTGGTCGGCGTGACCGGCGGGATCGCCGCGTACAAGACGGCGTTTGTCGTCTCGCGCCTGGCCCAGGCCGGGGCGCAGGTCACGGTCGCGATGACCGAGTCGGCGACGAGGTTTGTGACGCCGCTGACGTTCCAGGCGCTCTCCGGACGGCCGGTCTACACGTCGCAGTGGGAGCACATCGAGTCCTCCGACCCGCAGCACATCGCGCTCGCTTCGGCGTGCGACGTCGCCCTCGTCGCGCCGTGCACGATGGACTGCCTGGCCAAGCTGGCGACCGGCCGAACGGACGACGTGGTGACGCTGATCCTGTCGGCGGTGGATCGGCAGAAGACGCCGGTGGTGCTCGCGCCGAGCATGAACACGGTGATGTGGGGGCAGCCGTCGACGCAGCGGAACGTCGCGACGCTCGTTGCGGACGGTTTTCAGGTGTTGCAGCCGGGCGTGGGGTGGCAGGCGTGCCGGCAGGTGGGGCCGGGCAGGATGCCCGAGCCGGAGGAGTTGATGGGAGTCCTCAAGGAGTTGCTCTCGACGAGACGCTCGTGAGAAGGCTCGCGACGTCGTCGATCGCCCCGTCAAGGCGCCTGCGAATGAGCCCGAAGCGCAAGCGAGGGCTAGCAACCGAATATCCAACGCGCCTCGTGATTTTGAGTTCTGAACCTGCAACGGTGCGTCAGCCTTCGCTGGCGCTTCGGGCTCGTCCGCACGCGAACTCAACCTCGTTGGTGCTCGCCGGCGTCTGCATTCTTGCGCTCGAACGTCACCGGGATCTCGAACCACGCGGTGGTGCCTTCTTTGTAGACCGACGTAAGCCCGACCCGGCCGCCGAGGGCCTTGGCGGCGTGCTTGACGATGGACAACCCCAGGCCCGTGCCGCGTTTGCTCCCGGCCAGGCCCGAGCGGGCCGGATCGACCTGGTAATACCGCTCGAAGACGCGCTCCTGGTGGCTCAGCGGGATGCCGACGCCCTGGTCGGTGACCTCGAAGCGGGCCGTGCCGCGAAGACCGAACGGAACGGATGGTTGTTGCGCCGGGGCGGGGGGGCGCCCCGGCTCACTGAGACGCCCCGGCTCACTTGCACGCGGGGACGCCGGGATATCCAGTTCGACCAGCGACGCGACGACACGCACCTCGGTGTTCTCGTACGCGAACTTCGTCGCGTTCTCGATCAGGTTGCGCAGGCAGAGCGTGAACAAGCGCCGGTCGGTGCTGAAGCCGTATAGCTCCTCGTCGATCTCGAACGTGAGCGTGAGGTGCTTCTTCTGGCACGCCGCGTCGAAGAACGCGCGGAGCGAGGCGACGATTTCTTTGAGGTCGATCGGCTCGATCTGCACCGGCACGTCGGGCGACTCGATCCGGGAGAGGTCGAGCAGGTCGCGGAGCATTTCTTCCAGACGAGTCGCGTGGGTGTGGATCATGCCGCAGAGGCGTGCCGCCATCTCGGGGTCGTCCTTGACGGCCTCGAAGAGCGTCTCCGCGGCTCCGCGGATCGCCGAGACCGGCGTACGCAGCTCGTGCGAGGCGTTGGCGACAAAGTCCGTCTTCACCTGCACGGCCTGGTCGAGCTCGGTCACGTCCCGCAGAAACAGCACCGCGCCGAAGATCCCCTGCCCCCATGCCACCGGCACCGGAGCCGCGGAAACCTGGAAGATCCGTCGACCGACCGGCGTGGTGAGCCGCACACGCCCCCGGCGGATCTCGCCGGCGCGGGCCGCGTCGTGCATCTCCACGATCTCGTCCTGCGTGAACAGCGACGTGAGCGATCGGCCGACGAGCGTCGCGCCCGTCGGCGAGGCGGGGATGTCAAACATCGCCTCCGCCGAGCGGTTGTGCAGGAGCACGTTGCGGTCGTCGTCGAAGGCCAAGAGCGGCTCGTCGATCGCGTCGATGAGCGCCTCCAGGTTCCGGCTCTTTTTCGCGGCCTCCTTCGACTGCTCGGCCAAGCGGTCGGCGAGCTGGTCGAGCGCCTGGTTGAGCCCCGAAAACTCCCCCCCCCCACCACCTCCCCCCGCCCCACTACCACCGTCTTCGTCGCGATAGTCATGGTCGGCGTCGGGGCCTTCGAGGGCCGAGAGGCCGGCGACGAGCAGGTCGCGTGCGGACTCTTCGACCTGGGCGATGCGGCGGGATCTGCCGCGGAGCTGGACGAACGAGAAGGCCGTGATGGTGAGCGCCGCGACGGCGATGCAGAAGAGCTTGGCCTGGGCCGAGATGCTCAGGAACTGGATCACGATGACCAGGAACGCCAGCAGCCACACGCCGCCCGCGGCCTTGGCGAGGTCGCCGGCCATCACCGGTCTGGGTTTCGTGTGCGGCATGCCGATTTCAGTGTATCCGAAACCTGTTTTCCCAAGAACGCGGAGGTGCGGAGCAGAGCGGAGATGCGGAGAAAAGACATTGAATGGTTGTCTTCTCCGCGTCCTCCGCTTTCCTCCGCTCCTCCGTGTTCGTCTTGAAATCAGGCTTCGAGTTCGTCGGCCTCCATCTCGACGGCGACGGGGGGGAGTTCGCCGTTGTCTTCTTCGATGAGGTACCCCACGCCGCGGATCGTGCGGATCATGTTGCCGCATTGCCCGAGCTTTTTGCGGATCGCCGCGACGTGGACGTCGATGGTCCGCGTGGTGACGAGCACGGCCGGGCCCATCGCCGAGTACATCAGGTCGGCCCGCGTCAGCACCTTTCCGGGCTTGCGGAGCAGCGCCACCAGCAGGCGGAACTCGGTGAGCGTGAGGCGGATCGGCTCGCCGTCGACCGTGACCTCGTGCGTCGAAAGGTCGGCGGCGACCGGGCCGAACGAGACCACGTCCGAGCTCTGCCCGGCCTGGCGCGTCCGGCGGAGCATCGCCTCGACCCTCGCGAGGAGGACTTTGATCGAGAAGGGCTTGGTCATGTAGTCGTCGGCGCCGGTCTGCAGGCCGGAGATCTGGTCGACCTCCTCGGCCTTGGCGGTGAGCATGATGATGGGCACGCCCGCGGTCCGCGGGTTGGTCCGCACCTGCCGGGCGACCTGCAGCCCGGACATCTGCGGCAGCATGACGTCGAGGATCACCAGGTCGGGCAGCATCTCGCTGACCCGGTGCAGGCCGCTGCGCCCGTCGCGGGCGACCTCGGCCTCGTACCCCGCCTTGCGGAGGTTGTACGCCAGCAGGTCGGCCAGGTCGGCCTCGTCTTCGACGATGAGAACTCGGTGTGTCGCGGTCATGTGCCGTGTCCTTTCCCCGCCCCGTTGGTCCCCACGCCGGCCCGGCGTGCGTGCCGTGCGCCGGCGCTCTGCCCTGGGAAAACGCCCCCGGTCAAGGTTTTTTTGGCGGCGATGCGAAAAAGTTTTTGGGCTCTCCCGGCGCTCGAACGACTGCTTCACAATAACCGTGGGCGGACGTGTTCGGTGGCAAACCTTATATATACGCGCTGAAAACGACTGGCCGGAAGAAACACCCCCTGTTATGGTGTTTTCTTTACAAATGGGTGATGAGGAAGTGTCCCCATTCTGCGGGCGTTTGGCGAGCCGGGGAAGGTGAAGACTCCGCAAATGTTGCGGGTGGAGGGGGGGTTTGCCCGAAGAATTGGCGAGCAAGTGAGTTTGCGTTCGCTAAGTAGGGGCGGTATGATCCGCCTCCCTGTGTTCTCGGACAGAGCAGAGGGCCAAGCGAAGAGGCAACGTCCGTCGGGCGCCTTGGAGGCAGACCCGGTCGTGCGGACGACGGCAAGAAGCGGGGCGCCAGGAGACGAGCGCACCCAAGAAGCGAGTGTTCAAAGCGTCTCAAATGCCAAGGAGTCTCAGAATGCGTCAGACCAAGAGTCTTGTGTTGCTTGCGGGCGCCGCGCTCACCCTGAGTGGTGTCCACGCCGCTCAGCCGACCGGGAGCGACGAAACTCGCGCCACCGTGGCCGAGATGCTCGCCGACGCGGAAACGCGGTCCAGCCTGCTCGCCGGCGCGGACGCGGGTCACGACGGCAAGTTCTTCATCGCCGGCGAGGGCTTCCGCCTCAACGTCAGCGGGCAGATCCAGTTCCGCTACCTGCTGAACTTCCGCGACGACACCGCGACGGACGACGGCTTCGAGCCGGGCTTCCAGACCCGCCGCACGAAGCTGTACTTCGACGGGCACATCAACGAGAACTGGATGTTCCGCGTCAACGGCGCCTTCGAGCGCGAGGGCGGCTCGTTCGTCCTCGAGGAGGCCTGGGCGGCCTACAAGTGGCCGAGCGGCCTGACCGTTCGCTGGGGTCAGTTCAAGCTCCCCCTGCTGCGTGAAGAGCTCGTGAGCTCCTCCAAGCAGCTCGCCGTCGAGCGTTCGCTGGCCAACGAGGCCTTCACCCAGGACCGCAGCCAGGGCTTCGAGCTCGAGTGGAAGCAGGAAGACTGGCGCATCGTCGGCGCGTTCTCGGACGGCATCGACTCCGAGAACACCGACTTCACCGCCGGCGAGTCCACGGGCTTCAAGGTGAACGGCGAGGCCGACTACGCCTTCACCGGCCGCTTCGAGTACAAGATCGACGGCGAGTGGAAGCAGTTCGACGACTTCACTTCCAAGCAGGCCAGCCCCTTCGGCGCTCTCGTCGGCGTCGCGGGCCACTACCAGGTCTCCCCCAACTCCAGCGCCCCCGGCGACGTTGACCGCGAGACGTTCGAGTACACCGCCGACCTCTCCCTCGAGGGCGACGGCTGGAACGCCTACGGCGCCTTCATCGGCCGCCACGAGGAGTTCAAGGCCCTCGGCGGCGACACCGACTTCGACGATTTCGGCGCCGTCATCCAGGGCGGCATCTACGTCGCTCCGAACACGGAAATCTTCGCCCGCTGGGACGCGATCTTCGTCGACGAGGACCGCACCACCGACGACGACAACTTCCACTTCATCACCGTCGGTCTGAACCAGTACTACGCCGGCCACGCCGCCAAGGGCACGGTCGATCTGATCTGGTCCCTCAACGAGACCGACGAGCTGGCGACCCTCTCCGACACCGGCGTCGGCCTCCTGGGCGACACGGACGACGGCGAGATCACCATCCGCTTCCAGTTCCAGCTCCTCTTCTAAGTTTCCTACACGCTTGATCTGATTTTCTCACAGCCGGCCCCCTCGCGGGGCCGGTTGTCTTTTTGCCGCTCGCCCCCCCCGCCCCACACTTCCTCGCCTCCAGCCGTTGCTCGCCCCTCTCCCCCGCCGCCGCCTTCCGGCGAGTGTCGATCCGCGGCGAGGCCAACCCGACCGAGCGATCGCAAACTTAGAAAGATTCTCAATAACTTCTCTTTTTGAGAAACATTCTTATGTAGCCGTGGAAACACCTGAGAATGATTCGAAGTTGCGCGACATTGCAACTGAGTCGCGGGCTCTTATGAGCCGCCGATGCAGAAAATCACTTGATTCGCGCCGCGTGTCGATAAACATAAGAAGTTATTCACGCGGCGGACGCGACCGCCGCCTCGCCGACGCGGGACGATCTCCCCGCGGCCGGGCGATCGCCCCTTCTTCAGAGATCCCCGGAGAACTGCAATGACTGCGGCAACTCGACTATCCGTGGCATGGCTGATCGGCGCGTGCGGCGTGTCGACAGCGACCCTCGCCGACACGCCGGCCGCGCCCGCACGCGGCGACGAGGTCCGCGCGACCGTCGCCGAGATGCTCGCCGACGCCGAGAGCCGTTCGAGCCTTCTGGCGGGCGCCGACGCCGGGCACGACGGGATGTTCTTCCTCGCCGGCGAGGGCTTCCGCCTCAACGTCGGCGGCTCGATGAAGTTCCGCTACATCCTCAACTTCCGCGACGACACCGCGACCGACGACGGCTTCGAGCCGGGCTTCCAGAACCGTTTCACCCGCCTGCACTTGAGCGGCAAGGTCCACGAAAACTGGGGCTTTGACCTTCTTGCCCAGTTCGACGCCGAGGGCTCCTGCAAGCTGCTGGACGCCTTGGCGACCTACTCGTTCAACAACGGCTGGACGCTGCTGTGGGGTCAGACCACGGCCCCCATCGTCCGCGAGGACATGATGGGCGATGAGTACCTCCTCGACATGGAGTATTCCAACGCGACGACGCTCTTTGCGCCCGGGCGCGTGCAGTGCGTCGGGGCCAACTACACCGCCGAGGACTGGCGGTTGTGGGTGACGTTCAACGACGGGGCCGCCTCGCTGAACACCGACTTCACCGCCGATCCCGCCGACTACGCCTTGTCCGGGCGTTTCGAGTACAAGTTCGCCGGCGAGTGGGCACGCTTCAACGATCACACCTCCAAGCAGGGCGAGCCGTTCGCCGCGATGGTCGGCGGGGCGGCCCACTTCCAGGAATCGCCCAACTCGAGCGACCCCGCCGACACCGACACCGAGCTGCTGCTCTACACCTTCGACGTGAGCCTCGAGGGCGATGGGTGGAACGCGTTCGCCGGCTTCATCGGCACGCACACCGAGATGGAAACCCTCTCCTCCTCGTCCGAGCTCGACGACTTTTCCGTGGTCGTCCAGGGCGGCATCCGCGTCACCGAGATCGACGAGCTCTTCGCCCGCTGGGACGGGTTGTTCTTCGACGACGACCGCGGCTTCGAGGAGGATAACTACAACTTCCTGACCATCGGTTACAACCGCTATATCGCCGGGCACGCGGTCAAGTTCACCGTCGACGGCGTGTACTCCTTGGAGGATACCTCCGACCTCGTCGGCGCGGGGCTGCTGCCGAACACCAACCTCGGCCTGCTCGGCGACACCGACGACGGCGAGGTGGTGATCCGGTTCCAGATGCAGCTCCTGTTCTGACCCCCCCCCTCCCCCTCCCTTTCCCCCGCAGTGTTTCTCGCGAGAGAAAGTACGGGACACGTGTGTTTGAAACTCTTGGCGCGAGGGAGGCCGCGGGGCCTCCCTTGTTCAATGCGCATATATGCCGCGGCGGCCGCGGGTCGATACCATCGGAGCCATGGATCAGTCAGGCACGGGCAAGAGCAAAGAGGTCGTCATCGTGGGGGCGGGGCTGGCCGGGGCGCTGCTGGCGTGCTACCTCGCCAAGCGCGGCTGGAACGTCTCGGTCTACGAACGTCGCCCCGACCCGCGGGCGGCGGGGTTGAAGGGGGGGGGCGGTGGGAGGTCGATCAACCTGGCCCTCTCGGCACGCGGGCTGTGGGGGCTTGAGGGCGTCGGGCTCGACAAAGCGGTGCTGGAGCACGCGATCCCGATGCGCGGCCGAATGATGCACGACCGCGCAGGAGACCTCGCGTTCCAGGCCTACTCCAAGGGCGGCAAAGAGGCCATCAACTCCGTCTCACGCGGCGGGCTCAACCTCCAACTCATCGAGCAAGCAGCCCAGTACGACAACGTACGCCTGTTCTTCAACCACCGGTGCCTCGATGTCGATCTCGATGAGTGCTCGGTGGTCTTTCAGAACGAAGACACGAGCGAGCGCACCGGTGATCGGGTCGTTACCGTCCGCGCGGATCTGATCGTCGGCGCCGACGGGGCCTTCTCCGCGGTGCGGGCGAAGATGCAGAAGACCGATCGGTTCGAGTATTCGCAGTCGTACCTCACGCACGGGTACAAAGAGCTGCACATCCCTCCCGCGGGGGATGGACGGTTTGCGATCGAGAAGAACGCGCTGCACATCTGGCCACGCGGCTCGTCGATGATGATCGCCCTGCCCAACACCGACGGCTCGTTCACCTGCACGCGCTTCTGGCCGTTTGAGAGGGGGGAGGGCGGGGAGGGGGGGCACTCGTTCGCGAAGTTGAAGACCGAGGAGGACGTCCGCCGGCACTTCGCGGCCGAGTATCCCGACTTCCCGGCCCTCTCGCCGACGTTCGTCGACGACTACTTCAAGAACCCGACCTCGTCGCTGGTGACCGTCAAATGCGGGCCGTGGCACGCGATGGCGCGTGATGGGCAACGCGGCACGGTGCTCATCGGCGACGCGGCGCACGCCATCGTGCCGTTCTACGGCCAGGGGATGAACGCGGCCTTCGAAGACGTCCGCGAGCTGGCCGAGCAGCTCGACAAGCACCTCGGACGCCCACGCACCGGTCAGGAGACCCGTGCCACCAAAGACAGCCTTGCCGCGGCCCTCACGACGTATTACAAACGCCGCAAGGAGAACGCCGACGCGATCGCGGAGATGGCCGTCGACAACTTCATCGAGATGCGCGACAAGGTCGCCAGCCCGGCGTTCCGGTGGAAGAAGAAGTTCTCGCACGCCCTCCACGGCTTGATGCCGGGGTGGTACATCCCGCTCTACGAGATGGTGAGCTTCACGACGATCCCCTACGCCACGGCCCGCCGGCGGGCGCGGAAACAGACCGCGATCGTCACCGGCATCGTGCTGACGCTGCTGGCGATGATCGCGGGCTTTGTCGTGGGTGCGGTGCGGGACGGGATGTAGTCATGGCCATTGGCCGGTGGCCATTGGCAAGGCGGAAGCAGGGAGCAGAAGACAAACGAGGCGGCACGCTTCGTGCCAAACCGCGACTTTGCGCCTCACGCCTCCAGCTCCAAGACCCAAGACCCAAGACCGGTACACATCGTCATGCTCGTCGCTATGATTGCCCGTTCGTCTCGCTGATCGACGGCCGGGCCCGGTGCACGGGTGGCCCGTGAACCTGGTCAGGGCTTGACCGCAGCAGCCATAAGCGGCCGTCGTCCGGTGCCGCCGGTGTCCTGGCCGTCGATCAGCGAGACCGACGCCTTCCTCACCAAGGTGCGACGCACGGCCCCCCTACCATCCCGGGCCATGTCCTACACCGTCCTCGCCCGGCGTTACCGCTCCCGCTCCTTCGACGAACTCATCGGCCAGGAGCCGATCGCGCGGACCCTTCAGAACGCCATCGCCACCGGCCGCGTCGCCCACGCCTACCTCTTCTGCGGCACACGCGGCGTCGGCAAAACCTCCACCGCCCGCATCTTCGCCAAAGCCCTCAACGCCCCCAACGACGAGCCCAAAGACGTCGCCGACGCGATCATGCAGGGCCGCGACACCGACGTCATCGAGATCGACGCCGCGTCCAACAACTCCGTCGAGAACGCCCGCGAACTCATCGCCGGGGCCGTCTACCGCCCGATGCGCGGCCGGTACAAGGTCTACATCATCGACGAAGTCCACATGCTCACCACCGCGGCGTTCAACGCCCTCCTCAAGACCATGGAGGAGCCCCCCGAGCACGTCGTCTTCATCCTCTGCACGACCGAGACGCACAAGGTCCCCGCGACGATCCAGAGCCGGTGCCAGCGGTTCGACTTCCGCAACATCCCGACGAGCCGCATCGCCGAGCACCTCGGCGAGGTGCTCAAGGCCGAGAAGATCCAGGCCGATCCGGAGCTGCTGCACATGGTCGCCCGGCTCGGCAACGGCTCGATGCGCGACGCCCTCTCCCTGCTCGACCGCCTCTCCGCGGCCGGCGAAAAGAAGCTCACCCTCAAACTCCTCGAAGACCTCCTCGGCCTCCCCGAGCGCGGCCTCATCAACTCGCTCGTCAGCGCCATCGCCTCGGGCGACACGGCCGGCACGCTCAACGCCTCCGAGGCGCTCATCCAGCGCGGCGTCTCGCCGGAGCAGCTCCTCGGCATCCTCGCCGAACGCTTCCGTGATCTGATGGTCCTCTCGGCGTGCGGGCCGGAGACGGAGCTGGTCGAGCTGGCCGGCGACTCACGGCGTGAAGCCGTCGAACAGGCCCAGTCCTTCGACGCCGCGGCCCTCGTCCACATGGTCGCCCTCGCCGAGAGCGTGCAGCGCAACTGCCGTGCGAGCTTCTCGCCCCGCGCCCTGCTCGACGCGGCCCTCGTCCGCCTGGCGATGACGGAAAAACTCGCCGACGTGACGGCGATCGTGGCGGGTGGGGCGGGAGGCGGGGCCGGCGGCGCTCATACGAACGGCGCGCGGAGTGCTCCGGTAAAAAAATAGGAATGGGGGAGGGGAGGGGAAGCGCGGAAACGGCGTCGCGGGCGTTGGCCAACGAGCCGACGCGGCACGCCGAGGCGAGCGCCCCCGCCATCGCAAGCCCGCGCTCGGCCGAGCCTGCGTCCGCTCCGTCCCCCACGCCCTCACAAGCGACGGCCGACGCCATCCCGGCTTCGGTCCCCCCCGCTGCTCACCAGTCGTCCGACGCGCAGACCGATGAGACCCGCGATGCCGAGGACGACCCCGACGGTGACGGCCCGTCAGACTCGCAGACCCCGCCGCCGCCGCGCGAGCGCGCGCCCGACCCGACGGACCACCCGGTCGTGAAACGAGCCCTCGAACTCTTCAACGGCAAGATCGTCGAGGTGCACCCGCGAAGGGCTGAATAATCTGGAGATTCTTGTGCTACGCTCAGAACGCCTGCGTCGCACTTGCTGCTCCTCATACGAGACGTGAGCGTCAGCGAGCGTGCAACAACGCTCAACGAACCGAACACGCTCGCTGCCGCTCGCGTCTCGTATGACTTGAACATCGGGTGCACAGCAGGGTCGACGAGCACTCGACATCAACATCCAGCATCAAGGAACTCACCATGCCTCCTTCTTCCGACACACCCCGCCCGATGTTCGTCGGCGGCAACTGGAAGATGAACCTCGACCTGGCCGGCGCGACGGCGCTGGCTCGCGGCGTGGCGATTGCCTGTCAATCCCTGCCCCCCAAGGCCGTGCTGCCGAGGGTCGCGGTCTTCCCACCGATGCCGTATGTGATCCCGGTGCGCGACGCGATCGAGGCCGCGGAGGGTCGCGCCGAGCGCGTCGTCTGCAAGGTGCTCCTGGGCGCACAGAACGTGTACTTCGAGGAGAGCGGCGCCTTCACCGGCGAGGTCTCGGCCGGGATGCTCCGCGACTGCGGCGTCCACGTCGTCCTCGTCGGCCACAGCGAACGACGGCACATCCTCAACGAGACCGACGAGACGATCAACAAAAAAGTCCACGCCGTCCTCAAGGCCGGGCTGGGGGTCGTGCTCTGCATCGGCGAGACGCTCGACCAGCGCCGGGCCGGCCAGACCGACTCGATCAACGAGCGCCAGCTCCGGGCCGGGCTCGCCGGCGTAAGCGGCGAGCAACTCCCCGGCATCACCGTCGCCTACGAGCCCGTCTGGGCGATCGGCACCGGGCAGACGGCCACCCCCGCCGACGCCCAGGACGCCCACGCCAAGATCCGGGCGGTGCTCGGCTCCCTCTTCGGCCCGGCCGGCGAAGGGGTGTGCGTGCAGTACGGCGGCTCCGTCAAGGCCGCCAACGCCACGGAGCTGATGGGCCAGTCCGATATCGACGGCGGGCTCATCGGCGGGGCCTCCCTCAACGCCGACGAGTTCATGGCGATCGTCCGGGCGGCTGTGCGGTAACCAGGTATTCCCCAAGCCCACAGGCTCAGCCTGGGGGCCGGCCTCGGGCCTTCCAGGGCCAACCCTGAGCCTAAACTTCGTCCCTCTGTCGACGCGAAAGATCGACGGGCAAGACCCGAAGAAGCGGATCGGGACAAGGCGGGTCTGCAACGTTCAACAGCGGGCGCGGGGCAAGGAGTTCGGTTTCGATGATCCTCATGCTCGGCATCTCGCAGTTCACGGTCGGCCTGGCGGTGTTCGGCTTCTTCTTCGTCTGCCTGCTGATGGTGCTGATCGTGCTGGTGCAGAAGCCGCAGGGCGGCGGGCTCTCCGGGGCGTTCGGCTCCGGGGCCGGCTCGGGGCAGACCGCCTTCGGCGCCAAGACCGGCGACGCCCTCACGTGGGCGACGATCAGCATCTTCGTCATCTACCTGATGACCGCGGTGATCCTCAACTGGCTCATCAAGCCCCTGCCGGCCGAGCCCCCCGCGATGCGGTCGACCTCCACCGAGGAGACCACCCCGGCACCAGCCGACGAGAGCGGCACGAACGAAAACGCCGGCGGCGAGAGCGCCCCGCTCCCCACCCCCCCCACCCCCCCCACGCCCCCCGCGGGCGAGGAGACCGCTCCGGCAACCGAAAACCCGGCCACCTCGCCCGCCGACGCCGAGCCGAGCGACGCCGAGCCCGCTGCTGAACCGGCCGCCGAACCGGCCGCCGAGCAACCGGCGGGCGACGCGCCCGGTACTCCACCCGGCACGAACGAGCCGGCGACGAACCCGTAAGGGCTCGTACGAGAGGCGAGCGTGTAAGAACGCTTAGGAGGCGGAACACGCTCGCTGACGCTCGCGTCTCGTATGAGCGAGCCATCGGACGAATATCACCCCTCGACCGATCCCGCCCGACCATCGGCGGAGGAGCGCCATAAACTCCTCCCAGCGGGGCAAGGAGTTTCAAGTTGATCCGAAGCATGACAGGATTCGGCGAGGCCTCCTCCCAGGTCGGCGGCACGCACTACTTCGTCGAGGTACGCTCGCTCAACAGCAAGTATTTTAAAGCCGTCCTGCGCCTGCCCGAAGCGCTGCAGGGTCTGGAGGCCGAGCTGGAGAGCCAGCTCCGCCACCTGCTCAACCGCGGCAGCGTCTTCATGAGCATCAAGGTCACCGACTCGAGCGAAGACGCCGCGTACGAGATCAACGACCGCGCCCTCTCCCGCTACATCGAGGCGATCAAGAAAGTCCCGCAGGTCGGCGGCGGTGATATCGATCTGAACATCGGCGCGCTGCTCGGGCTGCCGGGCGTCTTGCAACCCCCGGCCAACGAGGAGGAACGCCTCGCCAAGGCCCGCGCCGAGATCGGCAAGCTGGTCGACCGGGCCTGCGCCGGGCTCGTCGCGATGCGCGAGCGCGAGGGCGGCACGGTGCTCACCGAGCTGCTCACCCACCGCGACGTGATGAGCGACCGCATCAAGCTCATCAGCACGCGCGTGCCGGACGTGCTGGCCGAGTACGAGAAGCGCCTGCGCGGCCGGATCGAGACGATGCTCAAGGAAATGGGCGTCACGATGGAGCCGGCCGACCTGGTCCGCGAGCTGGCGATCGCCGCGGAGCGCAGCGACACCTCCGAAGAGGTCGCGCGCCTCTCGGCGCACATCGCGCAGTTCACCGACCTGATCGGCGGCGACGAGTACAAGCCCGTCGGGCGAACGCTCGACTTCCTCACCCAGGAGATGCTCCGCGAGGCCAACACGATCGCCAGCAAATGCGGCGACGCCGAGATCGCCCGCTGGATCGTCGAGGTCAAAGGGGCCATCGACCGGATCAAGGAGCAGGTGCAGAACGTCGAATGAAGTAGAACGAGCCCGAAGCGCCAGCGAGGGCCAGACGCCCGATCTACCCTTCGAGAGATAGCCGCGCCGACCCTTGCTTGCGCGGCGGGCTCGTTCAAACCTGTGCCCGAGTCTCACGAGAATCGGCATGTCCCAAGCGGAGCGAGCGTGAACCATCGGGAGACTCGTGGACGGATCACCGCCGGCGAGGTCTCGCTGGTCTGCTCGCGCTACGACCTCGGCGTCATCGAGGAGGTCCGCTACTTCCGCGGCGGGTCGCGCTCATCCCCCAAAGTCCTCCTCATCACCCCGCCGAGCGCGGACAAGACCGAGCGCAGCCCCGGCCGGCGTGCCGCCTACCTGCTCAAGAAGCGCCCCGCCGGGACCGACCCCTACCGCGTCGCCCACTCGCACGAGGTGCTGCTGTACCTGGCCAAGCGGGGCTTCCCCGTGCCGCGGCTGATCGGCACGCGCGAGAACCACAACTCGATGGTGCAGCTCGACGGCAATATCTACGAGTTGTTCCGGTTTATCCCCGGTTTGAGCTATGACCGCAGCGAGCCAGCCGCCCGGTCGAGCGGGTACGCCCTGGCGGCGTTTCACCGGGCGATGGCCGACTTCCATGCGACGTGGACCCCGGCGGCGGGGAACCACTCGTACCACGGGGTGACGTTCGCCAAGGAGCGGGTGGCCGCGGCTGGGAAGGCCTTGGGAGGCCGGCGGGCCCGGCAACTGACCGACGAGCTGGGGGAGCGGTACGAGCGGGCCGCCGGGCAGAGCGGCGAGGCCGTCGGGGCAAAAGGAAGCAAAGTTCACGAGCAGTTCATCCACGGTGATTGGCACCCGGGTAATCTGGTGTTTATCCCCAGCACACGCCCGGGGGCGATGCGGCTGCCGGGGTCCGAGAACGTCCTCGTCCCTCCGGCGTCCGTGGCGGGCGGTGGAGGCGGGGGCGGATCGGGGGGCGTGGGGGCCTCCCCGCCGGCGAGTTTGGCCGTCGGGGCGGTGCTGGACTTCGACACCGTGCGGCTTGGGCAGCCGATACACGATCTGGCGAACGGGGCGTTGCAGTTTTCGATGAACCGGCTCGGGCCGGACCCTGAACAATGGCCTGAAAACCTGAATGAAGGGTGCTTCCATTCGTTCGTCCGCGGGTATCATGAATACGGCCTCCAAGACGCGGCCGGCCCAGGCAGGGGGAGGAGAACCTCGGAGGTTCTGCCGTGGCTGATGATCGAAGCGTTGATTGTCGAGGCCGCGGCTCCGATCGCGGCGACCGGGAAGTTCGGCAAAGCCGACCCCCTCAGCATCCTGGGGGCGGTCGCACGGACCACCGCATGGATCGAGACGCACGCATCCCGGCTCGGCGAATCCGCGGCGGCCACCGCGCGGGCGTGACGTCCGTCGCCTTGCTCGTCGGTGCGGCCGGTTTGGCGCTCGATCTTCGGGCCGATGATGCGCCCGTGGTCGAGACCGCCCCGCAGAACGCCGCCGCCGCGGACGCTCCTTCGACCCCGTCGCTCAAAGAGCTGGTCGCGCGCCTGGACTCGGAGGACCTGCTCGAGCGCGAGCGGGCGACGCAGCGGCTGGCGACGAGCCGTGCGTATTCGTTCGATCAGATCGAGTCGCTGCTGCTCAGCGATGAGCTTTCGCTGGAGCAGCGGCACCGGCTGACGCGGGCGGCGCGTGAGCGGTTTGCCGGCACGCCGCGGGCGGCGATGGGGGTGCAGTTCGACGACCTGCTCTTGCGCACGCGGGTGGTGATCGGCAAGACGTTCGAGCCGTTCGCGTCGTCGACGATGCTCGAAGAGGGGGACATGGTCGTCGAGGCGGACGGGCTGCCGATCGTGGGGCAGGGCGCACGGACGATGCTCCGCTCGGTGATCCTGGCGCACGAGCCGGGGGACGCGCTGCCGATCACGGTGCGGCGGGGGAGCGAGAAGCTGACGATCGAGCTGCCGCTGGGCAACTTCGGGGACTTGCAGAACGGGCGGCTGGACCCGGCGGACATCGACCGGGCGTGGCGCGTGCACGCGATGCTGCTGGGGCGGAAGGCGGCCAAGGCGGAGAGCACCGCCGCGTCGGGCGGCGTTGAGGTCAGGATCATCGAGACGGGGGTCAAGGCGGTCCGGCCGTTGACCGAGGCCGAGTACCGGGCTCGGCAGGAAAAGATCGCCGAGGAGTTCGCACGCAAGATGCGCGAGAACCCGCAGCAGGCGGCCCTCGAACGCGGCGACGGCGGCGCGGGCGGGCTGGTCGCGGGGGGCGGGGGCGTCGCGGGCGCCCGAAACGCCGCGGCGAACGCGGACGACGGGAACGCGTGGTTCGTCGTCGCCCAGAACGGCCAGCTTGTGAACGTCGGCGTCGGGCGGGGCCGGGTCGGCGGCGGCGGCGGATGGGTGGGCGCGGGTGGGGGCGGCGTGTGGGGGGAGGATCCGTTCAACCCGGTGGCTTCGGTGCCGCAGCCCTCGCCGGCTGAGGAGCTGGCGACGCTGCAGGGGGCGTTCGACGCCCAGCAGAAGGAGCTGGAAAACCTCGACCCGCGGCACATCGGCCCGGCCGACCAGCAGATGATCCGCGAGCTCCGCGGCCAGCAGATGCGCCGGCTGCGCATGATCGAGCGGCAGATCAAGGCGATCCAGGCCGAGATCGACGAGCAGACGGCGGTGTCCGTGGTGACATCCAACGCGGAACCCTCGTCTGCGTCGCCACAATAACGATCCTTCAGGCGTTCTTCTGAAGATTGCCGAACACGCAGGCAAGCAAGAACAATCGAACATCCGCAGACACCGTGGATTCACGGATGACATTTACGGCGTCGCTCGCGGCCCGGATGAGGTGCCGCGTGTCTTTGGCCGTAAATAACAAACTCATGTCATAATCAGCTTTATGACGTTCTTCCTGTAGCTCGCGGACGGCGGTGCAGAAGTCGGAGAACGTCTGGTCAATCGGCGTCGCAAGCTCGCCGCGAAGAGGCTGGAGCGTGGGAGGGATACTGCCGGATCCCGCTTCGAACCACTTCGCGACGTTCGCCACCCCGGCGTGAGATACCGTTCGCCGAAGCCTGTGCCCCCACGGTGACTTCACATCGGCGGCGCCGAGCACTTCTTGTACCGCACGTTCCGTGATGGCATGAAATACGGCGTAGTACGCTGTCGATATCGCCCGGCGCAGATCGGCTTGACGAGGCCGCCCCTTGCTCGAAAGCGTGCGTCCGTGTTCATCGACTTTGGCCAGCATCCTCGCTTGACTGAGCAAGTTGTCGATCAGGCTCATGCAGCGTCTTCCTCGGCCTGCGCTTCGTTCAACTCCGCCCGAGTGACATACCGCGCATACAACCAGCGGTCGATGCCGTTTTCTTCAAGCACTTGCCGCAATCGATCACGGATTGGGTTCAGCTTTGCCGGGATCCACGCCGATTCGGGCGTGTCATCGTCGAGAAACACCATGACGAAGATCGACGGGTCACCGCCCTGATCCTCGCCAAGGGTGTATTCAAGATCCACGACCTTTGGCAAATCGCCAGGCAACTCGTCGAACTTCATGTTCTTAAGAGCCATGGCACGCTGAATGTCCTCGTATTCTCGCTTCCGCATGGCTGGAACTCCTAGCGCAGTATACAACAAACCCTTTACTTCCGCCACCACATCGAGCCGCCGTAGACGGCCGTGCCCAGCGGGCCGTCTTCGTCGGTCTCGCCGAGTTCCTCGGCGATGCGCAGGAGCTGGTTGTACTTCGCGTTGCGGTCGCTGCGGCAGGGCGCGCCGGTCTTGATCTGGCCGCAGTTGGTCGCGACGGCGATGTCGGCGATCGTCGCGTCCTCCGTCTCCCCCGAGCGGTGGCTGAGGATCGAGGCATACCGGCTGCGCGTCGCCAGATTCACCGCGGCGAAGGTCTCGCTGAGCGTGCCGATCTGGTTGACCTTCACGAGGATCGCGTTGGCGCACCCTTCGTCGATGCCGCGCTGGAGGAACCTGGCGTTGGTGACGAACAGGTCGTCGCCGACGAGCTGGACCTTGTCGCCGAGGCGCTCGGTGAGCTGCTTCCACCCGGCCCAGTCGTTCTCGGCGAGGCCGTCCTCGATCGAGCGGATCGGGTACTTCTTGCACCACTCGGCCCACAGGTCGATCATCTGGCCCGTCGGCACCACGTTCTTCTTGTCGGACTTGAAGAAGCAGTAGCCTTCCTTCCCACCCCCGCCCAGTTTGGCCGCCTCGTTCCACAGCTCGCTGGTCGCCGGGTCGAGGGCGACAAAGATCTGCTCGCCCCACTTATATCCGGCCTTGTCCGTCGCCTCTTCGAGCAGTTTGAGCGCGTCCTCGTTGGTCTTCAGATCGGGCGCAAAGCCCCCTTCGTCGCCGACGGCCGTGGAGAGGCCGCGTTCGTGCAGGACTTTCTTGAGCGTGTGGTAGATCTCGACGCCGGCCCGCAGCCCCTGCGAAAAGGTCTCGAAGCCCCACGGCTGGATCATGAACTCCTGGAAGTCGACGTTGTTGTCGGCGTGCTTGCCGCCGTTGAGGACGTTGAGCATCGGCACCGGGAGCGTCTTGGCGGCCGAGCCTCCCAGATATCGGTACAGCGGCAGATCGGAGCCCTCCGCGGCGGCCTTGGCGACGGCCATGGAGACGCCGAGCATGGCGTTGGCGCCGACGGCGGACTTGTTGGGCGTGCCGTCGAACTCGATCATCGTCGCGTCGACCGTCTCCTGGTCGCGGGCGTCCATCCCTTCGATGAGCGGGGCGAGGCGGTCGTTGACGTTCTCGACAGCCGTCAGCACCCCCTTGCCCATGTACGTCCCTTTGTCGTCGTCGCGGAGCTCGACGGCCTCGTACTCGCCGGTGGAGGCCCCGGAGGGGACGGCGGCTCGCCCGAGGACGCCCGAGGTGAGGGCGACCTCGACCTCGA
>CAZZDW010000050.1:0-6079 GCA_964652945.1 uncultured Phycisphaeraceae bacterium | reverse complement strand
AATCGAGGATCTGGCGGGCGTGGACGGCTTGGATCTCGAACATGCTCGGCTCCGGAGAAGGAAATGGAGAAGAAGGATAAGCGGGGCAGGCGGGGTGTTCAGGCGGCCGGACCGTGGCACAGCGTACCGCCTGTGCGGGGCCGCTGGAGCAGGATGGGCACAGGCGAGACGCCTGTGCCACGACTGGAGTCGAACGGCCAAACGGGGAAGGCTGCAGCCAAAGCGCACCAACGTCCGATCACGAGATGAACAGATCCTCGGCGGTTTTTTCATGAGGCCGCGTGGATTCTTTAAGGGGTGGCGAGGGCGTGGGGGTGTGCCGGGGGCCGGAGACGTGGTATCGTTGGTTCCCAGGATGCGCCCGTGACCCCCCATTCGTCCTCATCCCGATCTGCGTTCCCGGTGCTCTCGCCGCACCCCCTCCTCTCGCCCGCCGCGGCGGGCGGGAGCGGCACGGCGGGGGGAGCCGGCAACGCGCACGCGGCCGCGACCAGCGGCGGGAACTTCGCCCGCCGGATCGGGCAGCTCAAGGCCGACCTGATCGACCAGGCCCACCGCGTGCAGGCGATGATCGAGGCGGCGTTCGACGCGGCCTTCACCCGCGACCCGGCGGCCGCGGCCAGGGTCATCATCCTCGACGAGGTCATCGACCGCGTCGACGTCGACCTGGAACGCGCCTCGGTGAAGCTGCTCAGCGACGCGACAGCCTCGGCCGCCTCGCTGGCCCCCGACGACCTGCGCATGGTCCTGACGATCGTGAAGGTCAACAACGAGCTGGAGCGGATCGCCGACGCGGGCGTGGCGATCGCCGAGACGGTCAGGCACCTGGCGGCGATGAACGCGCACCTGCCGGACACGCTGCGGATCATCACCAACAGCGTGGTGGGGATCTTGCGGGACGCGGCCCTTTCGCTCGAGCGCAACGACCCGCAGCTGGCCAAGGTCGTCCTCGCCAGCGAGGACGCGATCGAGGAGTTCAAGAAGGCCATCCTGCGCGACACGCAGGTCGCCGTGAGCCAGCAGCGCATCAGCGTGGACCTGGCGTTCCTGATGCACGGCGTGTCGACGCTGTGCGAGGTGATGGCGGGGCACTGCACGAACATCGCCGAGCAGGCGCTGTACGTCGCCACCGGCAAGATCGTCCGCCACATGGGCGGGCACTGGGAAGAAGCCCCGCTGGGGTCGTAAACAACGAATATCCCGCTCTCATACGAGACGCGAAGCGTGAGCGAGCGTGTATTCGCCTCGCTCTTTTATCAGCGTCGATCGAGGGCGCTCATCTTCGCGCAGGTGCTGCCTCTCGCCGTTTAGCGCAAGTGCGTGCGCCGGCGGCGGACCAGCACCAGGCCGCAGAGCGCCAGCACGCTTGCGCCGGCCGGCGCGGGGGCCGCGCCGATCTGGATGCCGTGCCAGTACTCGGGCGTCGAGACGGTGAAGCTGATGCTCGTGAACGTGCCGGTGAACATGATGAGCCCGTGCCCCTCGACGCCGCGGAGCTGCCCCGGCCCGTCGCGGAAGAGCGACCCCGACGAGCTGCCGCCCCACCACCCCGCGCCCGAGGCGAGGATCGAGAAATCCTGGTCGAAGGCGTAGCCGACCGGCATGCCCGTCTGGCCCAGGGAGAGGATCGCCATGACCGGGTTGGTGACCGGCACCGAGAACGTGATGGTGTTGGTCAGGCCGATCTGGCCGGTGAGCGCGAGGATGTCGGCGTTGCCCGACTCGCCGGGGCCGGCGTCGACGACGGTGGAGCGGTAGATGCTGTCGGATCGCCAGTAGTTGGTGCCGCCGTTGGTCTGTGTCGGGCCGTTGAGGTCGCCCGAGAAGGTGACGCCGACGAACGAGCCGGGGGAGGTTTCGAGCGTGCCGGAGACCGAGCCGCCGGAGGTCGAGAGCCAATCCGTCCACGAGGTGGTCGAGGCGTTCGCGGCGGTCGACGCGGCGGCCGTCGCCCCCATGAACAACGCGGTGAAACGGGATGCGGCGTTCGTCCCCATGACCATGCGAAGCCTCCTGCGTGTGCCGGCGGACGCCGTGGGTTATCGGGGCGTGCGTGCCCCGCACAGTGGGCGCACCGGCCGGGAAACATCGTCACGGCAAGCCGCGTGAACGAGCCCGAGCGGCGAAACGAGCGCGGGCCGCGGTGTGCGCGATATCCATGCCGTGTACGAGGCAGCGATAACGCGCGGCTCTCTTCGCCGGAGGAACAGCGAAGAGGTTGGGGGAACGAACGTGTTACCGCGTCGCGGCGATCTGTTCGTTTGCACCCGCACAGATGGTCTGGAGCGCGTCCGCCGCGGCGTCGACGTCGGCCTCGGTCAGGAACGGGCCGAGGGAGAACCGCACGGCGCCTTGGCCGTGCCCGACGCGTCCGCCGCTGGTGGAGGGGGCCGTGCCGAGCAGTTCGTGGACGAGCGGGGCGCAGTGCAGCCCGGCGCGGGTGAGGATGCCGAACTCGGTTTCAAGGATCGCCGCGAGCTCGTGCGGCGGGATCGACTCGTGCACGACGGAGATCACGCCGACGCGGTGGTCGGGGGATGTGGAGCCGAGGAGCGTGAGGCCGGGGAGCACAGGCGAGACGCCTGTGCCACGCCCAAGCAGATGATCCAAGAACCGTTGCGTCAGCGTCTGCTCGTGTTGGTGCAGCTTCTCGACGCCCTTGTCGAGCAGGTATTGGACGCCCTCGCTCAGCCCGGCGATGCCGAGGGTGTTGTGCGAGCCGGCCTCGTACTTGTCGGGCATCGCGCTGGGCATCACCGGCAGCTCCGAGGACGAGCCGGTGCCCCCCTCGCGCACCGTGCGGAGTTGGTCTTCGACGCCGGGGCGGATGTACAGGCCGCCCGTTCCCTGCGGCCCGAGCAACCCCTTGTGCCCCGGAAACGCGAGCAGATCGACGTTCAGGTCCCGCACGTCGATCGGGATGTGCCCGAGCGACTGCGCGGCATCCAGCAGGAACAACACCCCCAGCTCGCGGCAGATCCGCCCCACCGCCGCGGCGGGCTGGATCGTGCCGATGACGTTGCTCGCGTGGTTGAGCGCGACCAGCACGACGTTCAGGCCGCGTTTCCGCGCGTCGATGATGGCGTCGCGCACACGCTCGGGGTCGAGCCGGCCGATGTCGTCGCCGTCCTTTGCGGCCGGCACGCGGATGACCTCGACCCCTTCTTCGGCGAGCGCACTGGTCGGCCGGAGCACCGAGTTGTGCTCCATCGTGGACGTAATGACACACAGCTTGCCGCCACGCTTGTCGTGCAGCTTCGCGTGCGCGACGACGCCTTTGATCGCCAGGTTGAGCGCGTCGGAGGCGTTGAGCGTGAAGACGACGTGGTCGGGGGATTCGCCGTGGAGGAGCGTGTTGATCCGTTCACGGCAGGTCCTGATGATCCGCCCGGCGTGCCGCGCCTCGGCGTAGGAGCCGCGGCCGGGCGCGCCGCACCGTTCGGCAAAGGCCCGGATCGCCTCGAAGACCGCCGGCGGCTTGGGGAAGGACGTGGCCGCATTGTCGAAGTACCTGCGCAAACGTCCCGGCGATTCCTGCCGCTCACTCATGGGCTTCGGTTCGATCATGACGGGGAATGGTAGGAACCACGCTCTACGTATTCAGATGTGGACACGCTGTACGAGGGGGACAGGGTCTCCCTCGTGCTCCCCCTCCTTGAAGCCGCCCGGCTGGGGCGTTATCGCGTGCGAACCGCAGAGGGGCGTCCTCCGCCGGGGCGGCACCCCCGGCTCACCACTCCCCCCCATCGCTCCTCGGCGTTTGCTCACAACCCTCCCTACCCTCCTCAACCACGTTGAAACCACCCAGAAACTGTCGGAGCTTGACCGCGATATGGCCGTCCTCAAACGCATCCTCGTCACCGGCGGCGCCGGGTTCCTCGGCTCCCACCTCTGCGACCGCCTCGTCGAGCAGGGGCACGACGTCATCTGCCTCGACAACTTCTTCACCAGCCAGAAGAGCAACGTCGCCCACCTGCTGGGCAGGCCCAACTTCGAGCTGATCCGCCACGACGTGACGCAGCCGATCTGGCTGGAGGTCGACGAGGTCTACAACGCCGCCTGCCCGGCCGCCCCGGGGCATTACCAGTACAACCCCGTCAAGACGATGAAGACCAGCGTCATGGGCGCGATCAACATGCTCGGCATGGCCAAGCGCTGCCGCGCCAAGGTGCTGCAGTTCTCGACAAGCGAGGTCTACGGCGACCCCGAGCTCCACCCGCAGCCCGAGAGCTACCGCGGCAACGTCAACCCCATCGGCCCCCGCGCCTGCTACGACGAGGGCAAGCGTGCCGCCGAGACGATCTTCTTCGACTATCACCGGATGCACGGGATGAAGATCAAAGTCGTGCGCATCTTCAACACGTACGGGCCGCGGATGCACCCCTTCGACGGGCGCGTCGTGTCGAACTTCATCCGCCAGGCGATCCGCAACGAGGACATCACGATCTACGGCGACGGCCAGCAGAGCCGCTCGTTCTGCTACGTCTCCGACCTCGTCGAGGGCATCATGCGGACGATGAACACGCCCGACGACTTCCTCGGCCCGGTCAACCTCGGCAACCCCGACGAGTTCACCATGCTCGAGCTCGCGCAGGCGGTCATCGAGCTGGCCGGCTCCAAGTCCACGATCGTCCACAAGCCCCTGCCGGCCGACGACCCGCTGCAGCGCCAGCCCGACCTGGCCCTCGCCAAGGCCAGGCTCGACTGGCAGCCGAGCATCAAGCTGCGCGACGGGCTGGTCAAGACGATCGAGTACTTCAAGTCGCTCGACCTGAGCCGTTTCCGCGCGCCGACGCCGAACTACTAGGCCGCACCGGCTCAAACCGCCCGATCGTTCTTCAGGCTCTCGGCGATCGACGCCTCGTGCAGCGGCACGCTGGCCCGGTCGAACTCCTCCTTGAGCCGGTGGAACTCGCCCGCGTCCACGCTCCGCCAGTCGGCCTCGGCCCGTTCGACCATCGCGCGCAGCGCGGCGAGCTTCTCACGCAGCGCCGCCTCGACGCCCGGCTCCAGCTTGCCGGCCATCTTGTCGAGCTGCGTGCCCGTCCACTTCAGGTCGAGCTTGGCGTTGGCGATGAGGTCGACGACGCGGTGATGCGTCATGTCGTCGCGGGCGTGCGTGAGCGACTCGCGCTCGATCCGCTCGACCTCGTCGCGCGAGAGGCCGTGCGTGGGAACGATCTGCACCGACGCGCGCTTGCCGCTGCGTTCTTCGATCGCGTGGACGCTGAGGATCCCCGAGACGTCGACGGCGAAGTCGACCTTGAGCCGCGGGATGCCCGCGGGCATCGGGGGCAGGCCGCTGAGCGTGAAGACGCCCAGCGAACGGCAGTCCGCGGCCATCTCGCGCTCGCCCTGGAGCACGTGGATCTTGATCGCCGTCTGCCCGTCCACGCTCGTGCTGAAGCGCTCGCTGGCCCGCGTCGGCACCGGCGAGTTGCGCATGATGAGCTTGGCGAAGGCCCCGCCGACCGTCTCGATGCCCAGGCTCAGCGGGATCACGTCGAGCAGCAACGCGGACGTGTTGTCCTGTTGCCCGCCCCTTCCCATGCCTTGCGACTCGCCGGCGAGGACGGCCGCCTGCACCGCCGCACCGAGCGCGACGACCCGGTCCGGGTCGAGCGCGACATACGGCTCGATGCCGAAGCGCTCGCCCACCCGCTTTCTCACCAGCGGCGTCCTTGTCGCCCCGCCCACGAGCACGACCGCCGAGATCTCTTCGCCCTCCAGCTCGCGGGCCGCGTCGCGCAGCGCCCGGTCGCAGCACGCGATCGTCCGCTCGACCAGCGGCGAGATCAGCCGCTCGTACTCCTCGCGCGTCACGGTGCGCTCGTAGACGCTGTCTTTCCCCCCCACCTCGATCCGCACGCTCGCTTCCCCCGCTTCACCGTCGCTCAGCTTGATCTTGCACTGCTCGGCGAGCAGGCGCAGCGCCTGCCGCGTCTCGGGCGGGTATTGGTCGAAGCCGATGCCGAACCGCTCGCCGATCTCGCGCGTGAAGAGGTCCACGAGCGCGGCGTCCATGTCGTCGCCGCCCAGGTGCGTGTCGCCGGCCGTCGAGAGCACCTGGTCGACGGTG
>CAZZDW010000049.1:0-25203 GCA_964652945.1 uncultured Phycisphaeraceae bacterium | reverse complement strand
CCCCAGCCCCCCGGCCCCTAGCCCGCCGGCTCCCAACCCCCCGGCTCCACCCCAGCCCCCGTCGCCCTGCGCAAAGCCGCGCCCCCCCAATCCGCCGTCGGCGCTCGCGCTCACCGAATCGGCGAAGCGTTCCCACAGCGCCGTCTGCTCTTCGTCATCGTGGTCGCCGGGGAGAGGGTCGGGGGGGAGGCGGCGGGCCTGGCCGCAGACGACCGGGGCGTTGAACTTGAGGGCCATGAGCCCGATCGACTTGTACGTCGAGGCGAGGCGGTTGAAGAAGGGGACGAACATGCCGCGGTCGCCGGCGTTCTGATCGGCGATGAAGGACATGGGCGCGCCCTCGCTCATCAGCCGCGGCATGGCCCGCGCCGCGCCGAACTTGTCGAGCAGCACGAGCCCGCGTGCTTGCCGCGTGCTGCGCAGCCAGGCGTCGAGCGGCTTGAGATCCAGCGGGCGGTACAGCGCGTGCAGCGGGAAGCCCAGCAGCGCCATGGTGTAGCCGAGCAGCTCCCAGTTGCCGCAGTGCCCGGTGATGAGCACGACCGGCGTGCCGGAGACGAGGATGTCGAGCGCCTTGGAAAGGTTGGTGACGCGGACGTGGTTGGCCCAGCCGTCGCGGGTCAGCAGGCGGGGCGCGTAGGCCGTCTCGACGCCGAGCATGAACAGGTGCTCGAAGGCGCCGCGCGCGTGCATCCGCCGCTCCTCCTCGGGCATGTCGGGGAAGGCCAGGGCGATGTGCTCGGCGGCACGGTCGATGCGTTTGCGCGCGATCGGCATCGACGCGTAGCGGCGCCCCAGGGCCCGCGCCGCCTCGATGCTCACCCCGGCCGGGGGCGTCGTCGCCATCGCCATCAGCGAGCGGATCGCCAGGTAGAGCGGCTGGTCCAGCCACGCGGGGGTGGAATGTTTGCGTTTGGCCATAGAAAAAAGTGAACAGTGAACAGTAAGCAGTGAACAGTCAGAAAAAACAAAGCCCCCGTACCAGGACGGGGGTCTGTTCACTGTTCACTGCTTCCTGTTCACTTCGGCAGTGCTTATCGAGTTCCTGTGAGTGTTGCGAGGCGGTGCTGGTTGAGCACGGGGATGTTGGCCGCGGTGGCGGCGGCGAAAAGCTCGTCGTACCGCAGCACCTGCTGGCGGATCGCCAGGTAGCGCTCGATCACGCCGATCGGGGCCGTCGCCGGCGGCTCGGGGGGCAGGATCGGCTTCTCGCCCAGGACCAGGAAGTCCACGTCGCCGCTCAGCTCGTCGAGCACCTTGCCGCCCCAGTTCTCGATGCGGGCGCGGAGGTCGTTCTGCTCCTCCGGCGTCGAGGTGCCGTCGCGGTTGGTGTCGAAGTTGCCGAAGACCATGAACTTGTACGTCTTGCTCGGGTCGTACACGGCGTTGGCCACTACGTCGCCCTTGACCACCGGGTTGCCCCGCGTCTGGCGGATCAGCCGGCCGACCGACGAGCTCTCGTCCACGCGGATGATCTCGAGCGCCGCCTTGCCCTGCGGGTACTCGCCCTCCTCGTCCGGGCGGATCATCGAGGCGTCCGCGTAGATCTCGAAGGTCAGCCCCAGCACGACCTTTTGCTTGCGCCCGGCGCCGACGATCACCGTGCCGTCCAGCGGGTTGATCCCCAGGATCTGCCCGTCGACCAGCGCGGCCTCGCTCTTGCCCGTGAACTGCGTGCCCCGCAGCTCGGACTGCAAGCGGTTGATGCGGTCGAGGTTGACGCGGGCCTCCTGCTCGAGCTTGGTCTTGTCGGCGTTGAGCTGGGCGATCTGGTCGTCGAGCTGGCCACGGATCTTCTCGACCTCGCCGGTCATCGCGCCGCGGCTGTCGGTCACCTGCTGGCGGTACGTGTCCACCTCGCCCTTGTACTGCTCGATCTCCTGGGAAAGGGAGGCGATCGTCTCGCCGAGGGTCGCCTGGATCTTGGCGACGCGCTCGACCTCGTTGTTGCGGTCCTCGAGGGCGCGGTCGCGGGCGGCCTTGGCGTCGTCGGCGGCCTGCTCGGCGGCCGAGAGCCGCGTCTTGAGCCCGCGGATGATCGCCAGCATGTCCTGGTTGGTCTCCTCGCCCAGAGCCGTCTTGAGCTTGGCCTTGAGCTGCTCGGGCGTGTCGTTGCCCGAGCCCGTGACGGCCTGCATCACCTGCTGGCGGTTGTCGAGCAGGTAGCCGACGACGCTCTGCCGCTGCTGATCGGCCAGCGTGCGGGCGCGGAGGACCGCGTCCGACGAGCGCTCGGCCTGCGTGATGAACTTCGCGTCGCCCGCGTCGCGGTCGGCGAGGTTCTTCAGGGCCGCGTTCTTCTGGCTGTAGAAGATGATCGTGAGCACAAAGAGGGTCAGCGACAGGAGACCGAGCACGGTCACCGTGATGCCGACGCCAACGCTGGAAGATGTCCGTCCGGCCATTGAAAACTCCAACCCGCCCAAGTCACCCCCGCCGACCTGCCTGCCGTCACCCCTGAACGCCTGCTCGGCTGGTGAGGGGTGTCCCCAAGGTACGCACCTTGGCGAGCCGCGGATGCCCGCGGACCGCATAAGGAGTCAAAGCATACAGGGATCGGCAAGTCTCGTCGCGGCAACCCTTTGCGTCAAGTTCGAGAAAACCGGATCCTCTGTGAGCCGGGTTGTGAGCCAGCTTTGTGAACAAGGTTTGTGAGCGAGGTTTGTGAGCCGGGGCGTGCCGCCCCGGCCGATACACCCTTTATGACCCCCGGCTCCCACCATCTTCCCCCCCTCGCCCTCTGGGGCGGCGGCGGGCACGCGCTGGTCGTCGCCGAGGCGGTTTTGGCCCTGAACGGGCGGATCGAGGGGTTTTACGACGACGACCCGACCGCGGCATTGGGAAACGGGATCGGCCGGGGCACGATCCCCCGCCTCGGCACGCTCGCCGAGGGGGAAAAGGCGGGCAGCCGCCCCCTCATCCTCGCGATCGGGAACCTGGCCCGCCGTCGGCGGATGTTGGAGAAATGGTTGGGCTCCGGCACGGTGCCGGTCGTCCTGCATCCCTCGGCCGTCGTGAGTCCGTCGGCGAAGATCGGAGCGGGGGCGTTCGTCGGGCCCCGGGCGGTTGTCCACACGCTGGCCACGGTCGGTCCACACGCGATCGTCAACACGGGGGCGATCATCGAGCACGAGTGCCAGATCGGCGAGAACGCCCACCTCGCCCCCGGCTCGATCGTCGCGGGGCGGGCGAGCGTGGGGCCCGACACGCTCGTCGGCGTCGGGGCGGTGCTGCTGCCGGGGGTGAGGGTCGGTGCGGCGTGCGTCGTCGGGGCGGGGGCGATCGTTCGGCACGACGTGCCCGACGGCGAGACCGTCGTCGGCGTGCCGGCGCGGGCGATCGAGCGGCCGATCCAGGTGCCGTGAGGGCGAAAACCGGAAAAAACAGTTGAACCAC
Organism: uncultured Phycisphaeraceae bacterium; assembly: GCA_964652945.1. Lineage (GTDB taxonomy): Bacteria > Planctomycetota > Phycisphaerae > Phycisphaerales > UBA1924 > CAZZDW01. The sequence goes on along the minus strand of CAZZDW010000049.1, from coordinate 21,807 downwards.
AGAGCACACGGAGAAAGGCAGAAAAAAAGCGCCTACATCTTGTGATGCCACCGACGCCTGACGCCTGACGCCTGACGCCCTCGTTCACGCTTTGCGTCTCGTAGAGAGAGCCTATTCGGGGCTCGTGGGCGCTTCGGTCGGCTCTTCGGCCGGGACGGGGACGGGGCCTTCGTACATGAGCGCTTCGAGGCGTGTGCCGCGGGCGCGGGCGATGAGGGCCGGCTCCCACACCGACGGGTCCTGCGTCGCCTCGGGGACGGGCGTGAGGTCGAAGTGCCACGCGGTCCGGCTCTGGAGATCGGCCGGCAGGGCCTCGGCGACGAGGTCGGGGCCCATGTAGTCCCACAGCGGCGTGCGCGTGTCGCAGGCCGCGATGATGGGCTCGTACCCCTCCTTCACCACGCGGACCTCGTAGGTGCCGTAGTAGACGAAGTCGGTCTCGACCGGCGTCCGCCCCACCTGCACGTCGTTGATCCACACCAGCGCGCCCGATGGCTCCGACGTCACGCTCAGCGTCCGCGTCACACACCCGGCGAGCGACACAGCGAGCAGGCACCCGGCAACGGCATGAAGACACGTGCGCATGGCGGATGGTAGTCTGGTGGCACCGGTCTCCAGACCGGTGCGTGGGCGTTCTTGAAAGCGGTTGCCCGCGCACCGCTCTGCCCCCATCGGTGCCACCAAGCACCGCCCCGTCTCGCTCACAGCGACGCTTCGACCGCGCGGATCCGCTTTTCCCATACTCCGCCGCCCAGCGACCGGTCGATGAGTTCGAGGTTGCGGATGTGCAGGCGGATCGTGCCGGACCGGTCGCCGGCGTCACCCGCGTGGTTGTCGGCCGCGAGGATCTCGAGCAGCTCGCACCACGCGGCCCAGAAGAGCGGCGGGCGCGGCGCATACGCCGGCTGCCCCTCGACGCCGACGGGCCGGTCGAGATCGGTCGCCAGCGCCAGCAGGTGCTGGAAGGCCTGCTCGGTCTTGCCGGCGAGGCGCTCGGCGCGGGCCTGGGCGAGGCGCAGGCGGAAGGGATCGACCCCCGGCCGCGGGCCGTCGGCATCGGCGAGCGGCGGCAGGTGCTCCATCGCGCGCGGGTCGCCGACCTCCAGCAGCATCTCGGCGAGGCGCAGCCGCGTCGCGGCGGCGGCCGGGTCGGCGTGGTCGAGCTGCCACGCCAGGGCCCGCTCCTGCACGCGGATCACGCCGCGGCGTGCGGCGTCTTTCGCCTGCGCATCGCCCGTCTGCTCCGCCTCGCGGAGCGCCGCCTCGGCCGACGACCGTGCCGCGTCGATCGCGCGGGCGGCGGTCTGCGCCGCACCGCTCTCCGCGACGGCCGCGTCGCGCACGGGCTTGAGCTGCGCCAGCACCTCGTCGAGCGTCGCCAGCGTGACCGCCCCCGACGTCGCGGCCAGCGCATCGTCGAGGATCACCCGCGCCAGCTCGGCGCGCCACACGCCGGGGGTCGCCACGTCCTCACGCGCGAGCATCATCTGCAAGAGCGGCCGGTACGCCCGCCGAACGCGTGCGGCCAGTGCCGCATCCGCCCGCACCGACGGCTGCGCCGAGACATACCGCCCCAGCTCGGCCCCCGCGCTGACCGCCTTGGCCGAGCGCTGCAGCGCCGCCCGGCTCTGCCGCCCTTCACCGCTCGGCGCATAGGCCAGGTCGAGCAGCGCCTCCATCGCCCGCGCGTTGTCCGCCGGCTCGTCGCTTTGGCTCTCGAGCACGGCCAGCTCCCACAGCGCATCGCCGCGGAGCGCGGGCGGCGACAGGTCCTCGCGTTTCACCAGCGATTCGAGCAACGCCGCGGCCTGCGCACGGGCGGCCGCCTTGAACTCGGCGTCGCCTTCTCCTTCCCCGCCGGCCTCCGCCGCACGGCGCGAGAGCACGACCGCGTTGGCGAGCGCGACCTCCGCCGGCAGGCCCGTGCCGCGTGCGCGCGTCGCGGCGGCGAGCACCGACGCGGGGGTGAGCGCGGCGACCTTCTCGTACGCCGCGTGACGCACGCGCTCGCGCCGGGCGTGCTCGGCGTCGGTGGCGTCGGGCATCGCCTGGTAGGCCTCCAGCACGAGCCCCGCCGCGGCGGCCGAGCGCTCGGCGGCGTTGGCGAACCGGCGTGCCGGATCGGCGAGGATGACCCGCGCGTGCGCCTCGGCCAGCAGCAGCGACGACGAGTCGCCTCGTGCGGCGGCGGCGGCCACTTCTTCCCGCGCATCGTCGATCGACGCCGGGGGTCGCGTCGCGACGATCTCGCCCATGCGAGCCGCAAGCGCCGTGAGCCGGCCGACCGACGCGGCGGCGTCGGGCGCGTCGCCCCCCCAGGCCTGACGGGCGCGCTGCGTCACCCACGCGAGCTGTTCGAGGGCCGCCTCGCGCAGCTCGTCGAGGCCGCGGGGCTCGAGCAGCAGCGCCGCCGCCAGGGCCACGCGCCGCGCCGCCTCTCCGGTCATGCTGCCGATCTCGCGGTCGGAGAGCGCCGTCACCGCGGCGCGGACGTGCTCGGTGCGGCTCGGGGCGTCATTCGCGCACGCCGCCAGCAGCGCCTGGCAGACGCCGGTGTGGTAGGGGATGCGCTGCGTCTGCTCGACGTCGACGAGCGCGGCGAGCCTCGCCTCGACGCGCTGCGATTCGGCCGCGGCACGGTTCTTCTTCGCCGGGTCGAGCAGGTCGGCCTGCAGGCGTTCGACGGCGGCGTCGGCCGCGGCCTGGGCGCGGGCGAGCAGTTCCAAGCCGCGCTTCGCCGCCGACTCGCACGCGGCACGCTGTGCGTCGGTCGGGACGCCCAGCAGCACCGACGCCTGCGAGCCGTCGCGCCCGAGCGGCTCCAACACACCCGCGGCGGCGTCGATGAGCCACGTCGCCGCCAGGTCGTCGCCGGGCCGCGCATCGGCGAGGGCGATGCGCACGTCGACCGCCCGCCGCTCGGCGTCGAGACGCTCGGCATCGGCGAGCGACGCGTCGGCGAGGCGCGATTGCAGCTCGGCGAGCCGGCGGAGCAGCTCGTCGGCGCCGGCGGGCGATGAATCGGTCGGCGCACTCGTCGCGCCGGCGTGCGGCTGGGCGGCATCGGCTGCCGCGGGGCAGAAGGCCAACGCCGCGCACACGAGCGCGACCGCCGCGCACACCTGCGCGGGCCCAGCGGGATGGATCGTCGTTGTGTGCGGCACGTCGTCTCCGTGTGCGAGTTTTGATCCGCACACGGATTGTTGCCGCGCGGCGGCGGGCGGGCTTGCGCACCACCTCCCGCGCACACGGGCGCGCAAGAAGGACGCCCGCAAGAGCCGGAGACTCCCGCGGGCGTCCGAGAAACAAACTTCCGGCGGCGCTCGCCGCAGAAGGCACGCATCAGCGCGGCGTTCCGCCGGAACGGCGATCGGGCGTACACCCTCGCGCCGGCGGCAAGCGAAGCCCCCCCGCCGCGTGCCGCGGCAGGCGCCCCGCCGAAGATCAGTAGCGGGAGGCGTACCCGCCGTGCGAATGCCGCCCGCCGAGCGAACGGCCCTCCTGCATGCGCTCGTAGGCGTCGCGCGAGCTGAAGTGACGGCCGGAGGGCGCGGTGAAGCCGCCGTCCTCGTCCTCGGAGCGCGAGCGCGACGACCCGCGGGACGAACGCCCGTAGCCGCGGTCTTCGTCCTCGTCGTAGGACGAACGCCCGCCCCTACCCCGAGAGCCGCCCTCGTCGCCAGTAAACTGGCCGTACTCGTCGCGGCCTTGCTCGTGCGACGAGGTGTATCCGCCGCGTGCGCGGCCTTCCTGCATGCGCTCCCACGACTCGCGGGAGTGCATGTGACGGCCCGAGGGCGCGGTGAAGCCGTCGTCCTCGTCCTCGGAGCGTCCGCGCGAAGAGCCGCGGGAGCGGGAGGAATAGCCGCGGTCGTCGTCCTCGTCGTCGTAGCGGGAGCCGCCGCCGCGCCCGCCGTAGCCGGCGAACTGGCCGTACTCGTCGCGTTCCTGCAACTGGGCCGAGCGCCGGCCGCCGCGGGAGCCGCGATCCTCGTCGTCATAATCACGTGGCATCATGTTCTCCTTGTCAATGAAGTTCCCGGTCGGACCTCCGCGTGCCCGCACAACACGTGCGGCCGGGGCCGAAAAGTGGAACACGGCGTCGACGATTCCCGCCGCGTCGTGACGAAGGAGTGTGGGCGGAGGCGGTGAGCGCGCGGTGAAGTCGCGGTGAAATCGGCCTTACCGCTCGGCGCCGGCTCGCAAATGGGCCGGAGTTTCTAGGGCGGCCTGCTACTTCCACTGCCCGTCGACCATGCGGCGGACCTTCAGCGGGTTGTCGTCGCGCAGCTCGGGGGGGAGCAGGTCGGCCGGGGCGTTCTGCCAGCAGACGGGCCGGCACCAGCGCTCGATGGCGCGGGGGCCGACGGCCGTCGTCTCGGGGTGGTTCGTCGCGGGGAACGGCCCGCCGTGCGACATCGACGGGCAGACGCGCACGCCGGTCGTCACGCCGTTGAAGACCAGCCGCCCCACGCGGTGCTCGAGCATCGACGCCAGCCGTGCGGCGAGCCCGGCGTCTCCCGCGCCGGCGAAGATCGACGCGCCCAGGCTCCCCGGCATCGCGGCCGCCGCGTCGAGCAGGCCCGTGTCGTCCGGGCACGAGACGATCACCGCCGCCGGGCCGAAGACCTCGTCCTGCAGCGACGGCGTCTTCAGAAACACGTCGAGGCCCGTGCGGAAGAGGGCCGGCTGGCTGGTGACCGCGCCCCCCTCGCCGCGTCGCGCCCGCGCCGCATGGTCCGCGGCGGCGTTGGCCTCGCCGACCAGCTCCATGCCGACGCGCTGCTCGACGCCCGGCACGCGCGCGATCGCGTTGAGCGCGGCAAGGTACCGCTCGCGGATGTGCGCCGAGAGCATGGTGATCGCCCGCGGCGAGGTGAGGCGGCGCGTCAGCTCGCGCGTGAACTCCGCCGAGCCGCCGCCGGAGGAGGCGACGGTGAAGATGAGCCCGGGGCACGTGCACTGCTGCCCGCCGCGTTCGACGATCGAGTCGCCGATGCGTTCGGCGACGGCCGCCGCGGCGTGCTCCATCGCGCCCGGGAGGACGAAGACGGGGTTGGTGCTCCCCATCTCGGCAAAGAACGGGATCGGGTCGGCCCGGCCGTGTGCGCCGCGGCGCTCGCCCGCGAGCTTGGCCAGCGCCGTGCCGCCGCCGAACGAGCCGGTGAACCCGGCGGCTCGGACCTCCGGCCGGCTGAGCAGGCGCTGGCCGACCGTCCCGGCGCGCTCGCCGCCGTTGTGCAGGAAGGCGTACGAGCCTGCCCCGTCCCCAGATCCAAAGTCGCTCTCGCCGACGGCTTGCGCGATCAGCACGGCGAGCAGTTCGCCGGTGAGCGGCTGCGCCGGATGGCCGCACACGACGACCGGGCACCCGGCGGCGAGCGCCGACGCCACGTCGCCGCCGGCGGAGCCGTAGGCGAGCGGGAAGTTGGACGCGCCGAAGACCGTGACCGGGCCGAGGGGGCGGAGCATCGACCGCACGTCGGGCTTGACGGGTTTGGACTTGATGTCCGCGTGGTCGATCGAGGGCCGCGTCCACCCCCCCGCCCGGATCACCCCGGCGAACATGCGGAACGTGCCGACCATCCGCGTGTGCTCCATGCGGAGGCGGCCGCGGGCCAGGCCGGTCTCGCGGACGGAGGCCGCGAGGATGACGTCGGTGTGCGCGTCGAGCGTGTCGGCGATGCGTTCGAGCAGCCCCGCCCGTGCGCCGGGCGGTCGGCGGCCCATCACGTCAAACGCCCGCCGTGCGGCCTTGCACGCCGCGTCGATCGCCGCGTCGGAGGCCGCGATGAACGGCTGCTCCAACGCCGTCCCGGTCAGCGGGCTGATGGACGTGAACCCCCCCGCCCCCGCCCCTGTGGTTCCGACGCCCTCAGCCGGTTCGTCCCAGGGCTTGCCGAGGACGACCGAACGGCCGGCGACGAGCGAGGCGGCACGGGCAATGGGTTTCATGGGCAACTCCCTTTCATTTCCCGACCGTTCACCGTATGCTGATGCCCGATGCTGGCACGCGTGCAATCGTATTTGCTCCAGGGGATCGACGCCTTGCCGTGCGAGGTGGAGGTGGACCTGGCCGAGGCGGGCGAGAACCTGCCCGCGACGGTGGTCGGCCTGCCGGACGCCGCGGTGAAGGAGTCGGTCCAGCGGGTCCGCTCGGCGATGGAAAACTCGGGGTATCTCTACCCGCCGGGGCGGCTGGTGGTAAACCTCGCGCCCGCCGACGTGCGCAAAGAAGGGCCGATGTACGACCTGCCGATCGCGGTGGGGCTGCTGATGTCCATCGGCGTGATCCGGCCGCGGGGCGGCGCGGCGGATGAACGGGCCGGAGCAGCGGTGGGCGGCGTGGAGGCCAAGCGGTGCCTCTTCGCCGGCGAGCTGGCGCTCGACGGACGCGTGCGCCCGGTGCGCGGCGCGATCGCGCTGGCGGCCCTTGCGCGGGCGCGCGGCTACGAAGCCGTCGTCCTGCCCCGCGAGAACGCCGCCGAGGCGGCGGTGGTGCGCGAGGTCTCGTGCTTCGGCGTCTCGACGCTCGCCGAGGTGGTCGGGCTCTTGACCGGGCGGCTCGACATGGAGCCGACGCCGCCGGTGGACGTCGAGCAACTCCTCGCGGCGGCGCAGACGCCGGTCGACTTCGCCGACGTGCGCGGCCAGGAGGCCGTGAAGCGGGCGATCGTCATCGCCGCGGCCGGGCTGCACAACCTGCTCATGCTCGGCCCCGCGGGCACCGGCAAGACGATGATGGCCCGCGCGCTCCCCGGCGTGCTCCCTCGCCTCACCGTCGACGAAGCCATCGACATCACCCGCATCTACTCCGCCGCCGGAGCGTTGCCGAGCGGGCAGGGGCTTGTCACCACACGCCCCGTCCGCTCGCCGCACCACACCGCTTCGGCCCCGGCGATCGTCGGCGGCGGGATGATCCCGCGCCCGGGCGAGATCTCCCTGGCCCACCGCGGCGTGCTCTTCCTCGACGAGTTGCCGGAGTTCGACCGCGACGTCCTCGAAACCCTGCGGCAGCCGCTCGAGGACCACGTCGTCACCATCTCGCGGGCGCGCTCGACGGTGACGTTCCCGGCCGACTTCATGCTCGTGGCCGCGATGAACCCGACGCCCAAGGGCGACATCCCGACCGACGCCGTCGGCCGGCGGGCGATGGACCGCTATCTCTCGAAACTCTCCGGGCCGCTGCTGGATCGGATCGACATCCACGTCGAAGCGCCGGCCGTGCCGTGGAAGCAGCTCTCGGCCGGTCTGCACGCCGACCCTGATGCAACACGCGGCACGTCGTCGGCGCAGATGCGCGAGCAGGTGTCATCCGCCGTCGAGCGTCAGCACCGCCGGCAGGGCCGCGGCACGCCCAATGCGCGGCTCACCGGCCGCCAGCTCGACACGCTCGCGCCGATGAGCGAGGCCGCGCGGTCGCTCCTCGGCGACGCGATGACCTCCACCGGCCTCTCGGCCCGCGCCTACGACAAGATCCGCCGCGTGGCTCGGACAATCGCCGACATCGACGGCGTGGACCGGCTCGACGTGCCGCATGTCGCCGAGGCCGTGCAGTACCGGCTGCTGGACCGGAAAGTGTAAAACAAGGCCGCGGGCACTGGGCCGCGGGCCACGGGCTTGCCCGCCTCGATGGCTTACGATGAGAGATGCTCTCCCCGCCCCGCACGTTCACCCGCCGCGACGCGACGATCCTCGGGGCCATCCTCGCCGTCGTGCTCGGCGTCTGGATCTGGGCCGACTGGGCCGAGCCCAACCTTTATCCCAAGAACTTCGGCGTCGTGACCGAGGGCGTGCTGTACCGCTCCGGCCGGCTCACCCCGGCCGCACTCGAACGGATCGTCCGCGAGCACCACATCCGCACCGTCGTCGACCTCGGCGGCTACGACAACGACCCCACCGAACACGCCGTCATCGAACGCGCCTGCTCCGCCCTCAACCTCACCAAGTACGAGTTCCGGCTCTACGGCGACGGCACGGGCAACCCCAACTGCTACGTCGCCGCCCTCCGCGTCATCGCCGACCCGGCGAACCGGCCCGTGCTCGTCCACTGCGCCGCCGGGAGCGAGCGCACCGGCGGCTGCGTCCTCCTCTACCACCGCTACATCGACCCGCGGCATCTGCCGTGGGAAGACCTCAGCGGCGAAGCGTTCCAGGAAACCCTCCGCTACAAGCACGACCCCCGGCGAAGCCCCGAGCTGCGCGACTACCTCGCGCAGCACGCCGAGGAGATCGGCGAGGCCTTCGAGCACGGCACATGGGTTGAAGGCGAAGGAGAAACGAAGCCGGTGGACATGACGCCGAGTGTTGAGGCGCACCCATGAAGCATTCGACGCACGCCAACCTTGAACACGGCGTTCTGACGAGCCCGCCGCGCGAGCAAGGGCCGGCATCCTTGTTCGACCTGTCGTCTTCCCCTCGCTTGCGCTTCGGGCTCGTTACTGGAAATCAGCCATGACGACTTCCATGGCTTCCCAGCCATATCCCGCTTGGAGAACTCACTTGCCCCGCCTGGGCGTCGTGCTCGGCGTGTGCATCCTGATGTACTGGGTGCTGCTGGGCGCCGCGCCGTTTGCCCAGAGCGAGGGGCACCGCGTCGTGCCAGGGTGGACGATGCTGGAGACGGGCGACTTCGCGCACATCGAGATGTTCGGCACGACGTACCTGCGCAAGCCGCCGGGGATGCCGTGGGCGATCGCGGCGGGCTCGGCGGTCTTCGGCGAAAACGAGTTCGGCGCGCGGGCGGCGTCGGCGCTCTCGATCACGCTCATGAGCCTCGTCGCCTACGCCTTCGCGGCGTGTTGGTTCGGGCGGGGCCGGCCGCCGCGCGTCGCGGCGAATCTCGGGTTGGTCGCGGGGTTGGCTCAAGCATTGATGCCGCAGATGTGGTCGCCGGGGAGGACGGCCGAGATCGAGGCGCTCAACGGCCTCATGACCCAGCTCGGCGCGCTGGGGCTGGTGCACCTGTATCTATGTACTTGTCTCCAAAAGAAAGCCGAGGGGCTCAGCCCCTCGGCGAGTTCGACGAACACGCTCCGATGGATCGTCCTTTTTCTCACAGCCTTCGGCTGGACCGGCGCGGCTCTCGCCAAGGGCCCCGCGTCGCTGCCCGTGCTCGTCGGCACACTCGGCGCGATCGCGGTCGTGTCGCGCTCGCTGAGACCGCTGACGCGGTGGCCGATCTGGCTGCCGCTGCTGCTGGCCGGCGTAACTATCGCTTTGTTCGCGCGGTGGCTGCTGAGCGCCAACGCCGACCCGCTCGCCGTGCGCGAAGACGTCTCGGGCTTCCTCTGGTCGACCGACACCCTCCTCGGCGTCGCCACCCTGATCCCCGTCGCGTGGGCCTCGGCGCTGCCGGTCTCGCTGGCGTGGCTCTTCCCCTGGGGCGCTCACGCCCGGCAGGAAGCCGACGCCGCCGCGAAATCCCCCGACCCGTCCTTTACCGACGCGCGGCGCATCGCCCGCCTGCTGGGGCTCGCGTGGCTGGTGTCGATGGCCGTCTTCGTCGTGGCCGGCGTGCACAACCCGCGCTACGCCATGCCCGCGGCGTGCTTCTTCGCCCCCATGACCGCGTACGTCACGCTCGGCCTGCACGGCTCGTTCCTTGCGCACCGACGCGCGATCGCCCGCGTCCTCTCACTCGGCTCGCCGGCGATCTGGGGGCTGCTGCTGATCGGCCTCGGCATGGGCGCGTGGCTCATCCCCCGTCTGCAGAGGTTCCCCGGCGACCGCGCGGGCCGGATGATCGCCGAGACGATCGCCGCGGATTCACCGGGCGCGACGGCTTGCACGCTCTGGGCCGACGACCTGATCGAGGGCCGCCCGGACATCCTGCTCTACGCCGAGCACGCGGCCGCCGAACTCTCCACACCGCTTGCGCTCACCGTCGAATGGCAAAAGCGGGCGATGCACGGCACGCCGCCCGCCCCCCCCGCGCTCCCCGCGCTCCCCGCGCCGGGCTCGTACCTCTTGCTGCGCTACATCGGCTCGGACGAAGACGCCCGCTACGCCGATCGGCCGGAGCTGGTGCTCGTCAAGGACTTCGCCTCGCTCACGCACTACGACACGCGGCTGTACCGCGTCGTCAAACCCGACGTGACACTTCCACCTGAGTAGAACGGGTAGCAGATACCGACGCTCGCTCACGCTTCGCGTCTCGTACAAGAGCGGCAACGGCGCACGTCACATCCGGACTCTACCCAACGAGACGCGAGCGGCAGCGAGCGTGTGGCTCCCGCAACAACACCAACAAAACCGCTCACGCTCGCGTCTCATAGAAGAGCGGCAACGCACGCTTGCTCATAACGGGCAGCCTGCCTCGCCCATGGCCATAGGCCCCTGGCCAATGGCCTACTTCTCCCACCGCCACGTCGCGCGCAGCCGCCTGATCTCCGGCGTGTCGTCGTCGGTGAAATCGTCGATCTCGCGCGTCGCCGTCATGCCCGCGCTCTCCATCGCGCGGCGGAGCTCACCCGCCGTCAGCGGGAAGGGCGGGCCCTGCACGCCCTCCAGCTTCTCCGCCTCGTCGCGCCCACGGCAGATGGTCAGCACCACGCCGTGCTTGTGCGTCAGCGACGCCACCGCCCTCGCCGCTCGCTCGCGCAGCGACGGCGGGAGCGACTGCAACGTGTACGCCTCGATCACCAGGTCGAACCGCTTGAGCAGCCGGCCCGGCAGGTCGAGCAGGTCGGCCGTCTGGAACGCCGCGCTGTGCTCGGGGAAGCGCCGCTTGGCCCACTGCACCGCCGTCGGCGAGACGTCGAACCCGCTCACGTCGTACCCCCGGCAGGCCAGCTCGGCCAGGTCGTCGCCCAGGCCGCAGCCCACGACGACGGCCCGCGCGCCGGGCCTCACCCACGCCGCGGCCTCGGCGTTGAGCCAGGCGACGAGCATCGGGCTCGGCTTCTGCCGCGCCCACGGCACCTGCGCCGGCTCGCCGCCGGCCTGCAGGTAGACGTTCTCGAAGAAGCCGCGCAGCTTCGCCGTCTCCGCGTCCGGCTTGGCCTCGACCACCCCCCCTACTCCCCCCACTGTTCCCGCGGGCGCGCCGCCGCGGTCGAGCAGGGCCACCCCCACGGCGGAGTCGTCGGGGTGAAGGCCGACCTTGAGGTCCACGTCGTCGATCTGCCGCAAGCCGTCCATGCGTTTCCTCCCGTGGCCCCTCGGGGCCCGTGACCGGCCGTGAATCGGCCGACGCAAACGCCGTCCCGCTCCCGGCCGCTCCCGCTCAGGCGGGGGCGGCCGTCGCTCGCTCCTCTGACTGGTTGAACTGAAGAATGTACCGTGTCGAGCATCGGCCGGACTCGGCCTTCTTCACAGTATAACCCCAAATGGACGTTCCAAAAGCGGATTCGTCCGATGGGGCAAACCTTCGCCCGATTATCTCACCCTCATCAAGGGGGAACAACGCGGTCACAACCAGGGGAAATCACGGCGTCGCTTCGCCGCGCACGACGCTGACCGCCCCGTCGCCGTCGACCTCGACGACGCCGAGCTGTTGCAACGCCGCGAGGGCCGCGAGCTGTTCGGCCTGCTTTTTGCTCTGCCCCCAGCACGAGGGGAACCGCCGCTCGCCGACCTCGACGCACACCTCGAAGCACTTGGCGTGGTCCGGCCCCTGCTCGTCGAGCACCACGTACGCCGGCGGCTGGCCGAGGAGCTGCACCGCGTGCTGCTGCAGGACCGACTTGAAGTTCTCCTGGTGCCCGCTCGCCTCGGCCGAGCGGATCAGCGGCTCGAGGATCGGCCCGAGGAACCGCCGCGCCCCCTCGAGCCCGGCATCGAGATAGATCGCCGCGACGACGGCCTCGGTCACCGCGGCCGAGAGCGACGACGGGATCGCCTTCTGCGTCCGCATCCCCTTGCCGAGCACGAGCAGGTCGTCGAGCCGGAGCCCGATCGCGATCGCGGCGCACGTCTGCCGCGAGACCACGGTGGACTTGATCTTGGTCATCTCCCCTTCGAGCAGGCGAGGGAAGAGTGTGAAGATCATCTCGCAGCAGATCAGCCCGAGCACGGCGTCGCCGAGAAACTCCAGCCGCTCGTTGGAGAGCAGCCGATCGTCCGACGCCGAGGCGTGGTGCAGCGCCCGCACGAGCAGCGACGGGTCGGCGAAGGTGTGTCCCAGCCGCTGCTGGGCCAGTTGAATGACGGATTCGTCCATACGCGGCGTGGTCCTGTCACCGTGAGAATCGCACGGTTCACCGGGGCGACACGCCCCGTCTCACCATGCAACTCCAAGCCACCGACGCGGATGCTCGCCTGTCGCCCCGATGGGTTCTCCTGCTTCGCTCCGTTCCTTCGCGCATACGCACGGGGGAAGGGGAGGGGGGGAGGGGGCGGCGTGCGAGCAGTCGCATCGACGCGGGACGGGCCCCGAGCGGGCCACGGCTGCCCGAGCGGAACACGCCCCGTTCTTCTATACCTTACGCGGCCCGGCTTGGCCACCGGATTTTGCTGACGTTCGCCTTTGTGAGCCGGGGCGTACCGCCCCGGCCACCGCCCCTTCACCCCGTCTCGGGGCGGCACGCCCCGCCTCGCAACGGTCACTTTCCCCCGCGCATCGCCTTCTCACGGCGTCTGACCATGCCGCGCATCGACCCGTTCCCCAACCCCGGCGCAAAGGTCAGCACCGCCATGCCGAAGCGGACGAACATCCCCTTGAGCCCCGTCCACACCTCCATCCGCGGCCGCCGCAGGCACGCGACGATCCGCCCCGCGACAAACGCCGGCGTCTGCTTGAGCCAGTCCGGCGTGTGCTCCACACCGGCGGCCATCTTCCCCGTGTCGTGCATCGACTCGAAGAACTCCGTCTTCGTTCCGATCGGGCAGACCGTCGAGACGTGGATCCCCTCGGGCTCCAGCTCGTAGCGCATCGCCGCGCCGATGTGCCCCTGGGCCGCCTTGGTCGCCGAGTACGCCGCGTAATACGGCACCGTGCCGCGGTACAGGCACGACGAGCAGATCACGACGTGACCGCCGCCCCCCTGCCGCCGCATCTGCGCGACGGCCGGGCGGATGGTGTTGAGCGTGCCGAAGAAGTTGGTCTCGAAGATCTTGCGGAACACCTCGTCGCTGGTGTCGAGCACGGGCGCTTCGAGCCCGTACCCGGCGTTGGCGTAGACGGCGTAGACCGAGCCGAACTCTTCGACGCAGCGGGCGACGAGGGCCGTGCAGTCCTCGGGCCTGGTCACGTCGCAGACCATCGCGATCGCCTTGCCCCCCTCGCTTCGGATGCGCGAGACAAGCGATTCGAGGCGTTCGATCCGCCGTGCGCCGCCGACGACGGGCATCCCGGCCTTGGCGCACGCGAGGGCCGTCGCCTCGCCGATGCCGCTGGAGGCGCCGGTGATGACGATCGGCTTGCCTGTGAGATCGATGGCCAAAGAACGCTCCGATCCGTGTATGAGGATTTTTTTCTGAGAACGCGGAGAAACGGAGTGAAGCGGAGGTCGCGGAGACGGTTACTGAACGCGAAATCGCAAAGCCGATGCAAGATTGCAGGATGAACGAATGGGTTGCGCCATGCGATCGACGATCTCTGCGTGCAGCAATGCCTTGTTCCGCGTCCTTCGCTCTTCTCCGTTCCTTCGCGTTCTCGGGTTACACGGTTCTAATCCGAGATCGCTTCTTCCCCGGCCTCGCCGAGGTTCTGGATGTCCTTGCCCACGCCCTTGACGGTGTTGCACCCGGCCACCAGCGCGATCCCCCCGCCCACCAGCACCAGCACGCACCAACGGAGCACTCTGTTCATAGTTGATCCTCGACAACGGTTGCCATGAGCGTTGAGATCATAGTGGTGTCAGCGCGGCGTACGCCGCGTTGAAAGCCACGGGGCTCGGTCCCGCGGTCCGGGCTATTGTGAGGCTTCATGCCTCCGCCCCAGCGCGTCGCCCTCGAAACCACGCTCCTCGTCCACGGCGTCCCCCGCGGCGAGGGCCTGCCCCTCGCCCACCGCCTCGCCGACGCCGTCCGAAGTGGCGGCAAGACCCACAAGGGCGCTGGAGCCGAGCCCGCCATCGTCGGCGTCGTCGGCGGCGCGCCCGTCGTCGGCATGAGCGACGCGCAGCTCGCATCGCTCCTCGACCAACACGAACGGCACGAGGCCGGCGAGGCGGAGACGGGCGTCCCCAAGGTCAACGCCGCCAACCTCGGCCTGGTGATGCACCGCAAGCAGTCGGGCGCGACGACGGTGAGTGCGACCGTCGAGCTGGCCGCCCGCGCGGGCGTCTGCCTCTTCGCCACCGGCGGGCTCGGCGGTGTTCACAAGGGGCTCTTTGACGACAGGGGCAAGGGGGAGGGGGGGTTCGACATCTCCGCGGACCTCTTCGCCGTCGCCAAGTGGCCCGTCGCCGTCATGTGCAGCGGCGTCAAATCCCTCCTCGACGTCGAGGCCACCCGCGAGCTCCTCGAAACGCTCGGCGTCCCCGTCGTCGGCTACCGCTGCGACCGCTTCCCGGCCTTCTACCTCCGCGAATCGCCGAACGGCGGCGGGAGCGTGGACGAACGCTTCGACGACGCCGCCGACCTGGCGGCGTTCCTCCGCCACGAACTCGCCCGACGCGGCGGCTCGGGCGGCGGGGTCGTCGTCTGCAACCCCGTGCCGGAGAAACACGAGATCGACGCCCACCAGTGGGCCGCGTGGCTGCGCCAGGCCGAAGAGTCCGCCGAGAAGGCCGGCGTGACCGGGCGCGACGTGACGCCGCACGTCCTCGCGGCACTCCATCTTGTCTCCCACGGCGCAACGCTCCGCACCAACCTCGCCCTCGCCGAGGCCAACGCCAAGCTCGCGGGCGAGATCGCACGCCATTGGTGATGTTGGAGTGACGCCGGACCTGCGGAACGCGAAGGTTCGAATCACGACGCTCGCTCACGAGGATTATGCAAAGAATTTGAACCACGGAGCACACAGAGATCACAGAGAAAGGCAAAGAACAAAGAACTGAGCCCAACACCCAAGCGAGGGATTTGGATGCAAATCTCTGTGTCTTCTGTGTTCTCCGTGGTTCAAACTGTTTTTTTTGCTTTGCTTGATCATCAAGACATCGAAACCCGCATAATCCGCTCACGCTTCGCGTCTCATAGAAGAGCGCGTTTGTGCAGCTCTTTCCAGGCCCCAGGCCCCAGGCCCCAGGCCCAAGACCCAAGATCCAAGACCCAAGACCCAAGACCCAAGACCCAGCAGACTTTCCCTCGCCGGCGTTTCGGGCTCGTCACTGACCTTTATACAGCCGGTCGCCGAGCCAGTCCGTGAGCTGCTCGATCGACTTGATGTGCTCGGCCGTCTTGGCCACGTCATACTCCACGCGCACAAACTCGGCCTTGTCCTCGTGCATGAGCACGTAGCACGCCCGCGGGTCGCCGTCACGCGGCTGCCCAACCGACCCCACGTTGATGATCGCCTTCTCCTCCTCGCTGAAGTGATAACACGAGTCGGTCAGCTCGGGCGGCGGGTAAAAATCCGGATCCTCGTCCTCGGCCCCGATAAACACCCCCGGCACGTGCGTGTGCCCCACAATACACACCCGCGGCACCCGCTCCAAAATCGTCGACACCTTGTCCGGCGCCGTCATCACGTCGTCCGGGAAGATGTACTCGTTGATCGGCCGACGCGGTGAGCCGTGGACGGCCAGCAGCGGGAAGCTCTTGCCCCCCCCGTTGGTCGGGGTGGTCTCGACGACACGCACGCGGAGCGAGCCGAGGAACTGGTAGCGTGCGGCCCGCTTCTGGGCGTCGGGCTCGGCGTCGAACTGCGCCCGCGTCCAGTAGGCCGCGGCTTCGGCGCTGGGGTTGAAGTTGGTCGGCTCGTAGAGCACCGAGAAGTCGTGGTTGCCCATCAGCGACCACTCGCAGCGCTGCTGCACCAGGTCGACGCACTCGAGCGGCTCGGGGCCGTACCCGATGATGTCCCCCAGGCAGATGATCCGCGACACGCCCCGCCGGTCGATGTCGGCCAGGACGGTCCGGAGGGCCTCGGCGTTGCCGTGGATATCGCTGATGACGGCGGTCGTGCTCAACCAATACCTCCACACAAGAGACGGACAAGGATGCTAGGGCCTCAGTCGCCCGTGAGCCGGGGCGTGCCGCCCGCCGGGGGGGTCGGGCGCAGTAGTAACGCTTGACAATAGTATCCCCGCGCGTTACTATCGGCCGGGTGATCGTCTCCTTCGCCGACGCCGAGACCGAGGCCCTCTTCCGGCACGAGAAGGTGCGCAAGCTCGACCCCCGCATCCTCCGGACGGCGTTGCGCAAACTCGACGCCGTGGACTTCGCGGCCAAACTGGACGACCTCCGCGTGCCGCCGGGGAATCGGCTGGAAGCGCTCAGCGGCGACCGCGAAGGCCAACACAGCATCCGCATCAACGACCAGTAGCGCATCGTCTTCCGCTGGGACAACGGCAACGCCCACGACGTCGCGATCGTCGATTACCACTGATGAGGATCCATCATGGCCAAAAAACTCCTCGACCCCATCCACCCCGGCGAGATCCTCAACGAAGACCTGCTCAAGCCGATGGGCATCAGCAAGTACCGCCTCGCCAAAGAAACCGGGATGCCCGCCGATCGCATCGGCAAGATCATCAGCGGCCAGCGATCCATCACCGCGGACACGGCGCTGCGGCTGGCCGCATTCTTTAGAATGACCCCGCAGTTTTGGATGAACGCCCAGGCGCATTACGACCTCGAAGTCGCTCGTCGCCAGATGGCCAAGCAGGTTCCTGCCGCCAAGATTGCCTCGCCGCGGGCGGAGAGCCCCCGCCGCCGGAAGAGCGCCTGAGCCCGAGGTGTATCCAGAGCCTTGAAGACGGAAGACAAGCGGACGCGCAGTTTCCGCGCGGCCGCCGTTCGATGAACGTCCCGAAAACGCGGTTCCGCCCCCGCCGCGCTTGGGAGCCCCGCCGATTCGGCCGACAACAAAGATTGTCCTGCTCCGTGAGGAACTGGGAAAGACCGGGCGTCAGCGGGCTAGCATGGACCGTCCGCGCTTGGTTCGCCCCCTGCGTATCCCCACGCGGTCGGCCGCATCCAAACAGGTGCCGCCCCCCGGACCAACCGCGGCGTCGAACAGTTTTTTCGCCCGTCTGAGGAGTTCACGATGGCTTCAGCAAGCGTCTCATACCAGCGCACCCGTGAGATGACGATCGACGAGCTCCTGCTCGAAAACCGGGTCGTCTTCCTCGTCGGCGAGATCAACCACGCCTCCGCCGCTCGGCTCATGATGCAGATGTTCTACCTTGAGCACCAGAAGGGGGGACAGGACATCCACTTCTATATCAACTCCCCCGGCGGGGCCGTCGACGACACCCTCGCCATCTACGACACCATGCAGTTCCTCAAGAGCCCGATCAACACCTATTGCCTGGGCCGTGCGTACTCCGGCGGGGCCGTGCTGCTCACCGCCGGCACACGCGGCAAGCGCTTCATCCTCCCCCACGCCAAAGTCATGCTCCACCAGCCCTACGGCGGCGTGGGCGGCCAGGCCGAGGACATCCGCATCCAGGCCGAGCAGATCATCAAGTCCAAAAACCAGCTCATCGAGATCCTCGCCCGCCACACCGGCCAGAGCGAGGACCGCGTCCGCAAGGACGGCGAGCGCGACAAGTACTTCTCGGCCACCGAGGCCAAGGAATACGGCCTCGTCGACGAGGTCATCGCCCACGTGCCGAAAGAGCCCAAGGGGCTGTAACGATCGGGTTCCGGGGTCCGGGTTCCGGGTCTCGGGTTTTCCAGCTAGGACCGTCTTTCGGCGATCAGGAAACTCCCCAGCCACCGACGCCTCACGCCTGACGCCCCACGCCTGTATTCCTTCCCCAGCATTCGTGCTGCCAGAAAAGGTAACACCCCATGTCCGGATACCTCGTTCCCATCGTCGTCGAAAGCTCCGGCCGCGGCGAGCGCGCCTACGACATCTACTCACGCCTCCTCAAAGACCGCATCGTCTTCCTCGGCGGGCCCGTCGCCGACGAGATCGCCAACCTCGTCGTCGCCCAGCTCCTCTTCCTCGCCAACGAAGACCCCAAGACCGACATCCACTTCTACATCAACTCGCCCGGCGGCTCCGTCTCCGCGGGCCTGGGCATCCTCGACACCATGAACTACATCCAGCCCGACGTCTGCACGTACATCATCGGGCAGGCCGCCTCGATGGGCTCCGTCCTCGCGACCTCCGGCGCCAAGGGCAAGCGCTACGCCCTGCCCAACGCCCGCAACCTGATGCACCAGCCACTGATCGGCGGCTTCCTGGAAGGCCAGGCGACCGACCTCGAGATCGAGGCCCGCGAGATGCTCCGCATCCGCGACCGGCTCTACTCGATCTATTCCGAGCAGACCGGCCAGCCGGTGAGCCGCATCGCCGAGGACTGCGACCGCAACAAGTGGCTCGACGAGCAGGAGATGCTCGAATACGGCCTCATCGACAAGGTCCTCACCCGGATGCCGGAGAAGGCGGGCTAAGAGCCCGTTTTCCTCATCCGTCTTCCAGTTATGCAAGAAGCCCAGGGCCATGGCCCTGGGCTTTTCGTTGCGCCCTCCGTCCGTCTCTTTCTGGTTATTCCGTCTGTTCTGATGGCGCGGGTTGATCGACGCTCGCGACGACCCGATACCTCACGCCAGGCACACGCTCATCCTCGCGCATCCACAACCGGAGGCTCCCGCCATGTCCGCGATCGCCAGCGCCGCCCAGTCCACCGCACCCAAGGTCACCGGCGACATCCTCCTCGAAGCCGGGACCAACGAGCTCGAGGTCCTCGTCTTCCAGCTCGGCGGCGGGTGCTTCGGCGTCAACGTCGCCAAGGTCCGCGAGGTCATCCGACCCGTCAAAACCTTCGCCGCCCCGCACCAGCACCGCAGCGTCATCGGCATGTTCAACATCCGCGGCACGGTCCTGCCCGTCGTCGACCTCGCCGCCCACCTCGGCCTCCCCTCCACCTACCACCCCACGCCCGGCGTCGCGGCCGACGAGAGCACGCCCCGCGAGGGCCGCGTCGTCATCATGGAGTTCAACGGCCTGCGCACCGGCTTCCTCGTCGAGAGCGTCGAACAGATCTACCGCGTCTCCTGGAAGACCGTCCGCCCCGCTCCCGACCTCAACGCCCTCAGCTCAACCGGCGGCGGCGGGCTCGGCGGCGGCTTCGGCGGCATGGGCGGGGCGGTCGTCAGCGCCACCACCGGCATCATCGAAATCAAAGACCGCCTCGTGCAGATGATCGACTTCGAGTCCGTCGCCGACTCCATCCTCATGCACGAAAAACTCCAGATGAAGCCCGTCGAGAACACCGTCGGCGTCGACCGCGAGAACAAACGCGTCGTCATCGCCGAGGACTCGCCGTTCATGCGCAACCTCATCCACCGCGTCTTCCTCTCCTCCGGCTACAGCGGCGTCGAGGTCTTCGGCGACGGCGAGGCCGCGTGGCAATCGCTGCAGGCCAGCCCCACGCCCCCCGACTGCATCGTCTCCGACATCGAGATGCCCCGCATGGACGGCCTGCACCTCACCAGGCGCATCAAGGAAGACCCCCGGCTGCGCAAAGTCCCCGTCATCCTCTTCTCCTCGCTCATCTCCCAGGACAACCTCAAAAAGGGCGAGCAGGTCGGCGCCAACGTGCAGATCCCCAAGCCGGACCTGCCCGAGATGGTCACGCTCGTCGACCGCGTCGTCGCCGGCGAACCCGTCGACGCCACCACCCTCGCGGCCAAGGGGTATAAGGTCAACACGGCCACCCCCGGCGCACAGGCCGCGTGAGGCTGGGCGTTTCTCCGACGAGACGCGACCGGAAGGGAGCGTGTTTCAGGTTCCAGCGGGCTACACGCTCGCTGCCGCTTGCGTCTCGTCAAAGATTCAGCGCTTACCTTACCCCGCAAAAACACAAAGACGCCCGCTTTGCCGGCAGGCGTCCTTCAGGAACCTGTTCCTGAGTGATTACTTGTCCGCGACGTTCAGCGAACGGCCGACGCGCCGCTTGTTGTTGATCATCTTCCGCCCGGCCTTGGTCTTCATCCGGGCCCGGAAGCCGATGTTCCGTTTCCGCTTGCGGTTGCTGATCCGGTGCTTGTAATGAATGCCCATGACAGTCTGCCCTTCCGGTCTTCTGCCCCCCGCCAACCCCCGTCCGTCCCCTCCCTTCACGAAGGGGTCGTGATACTAGGAGGCTTACCCACACATGGCTAGCACGGACGCCCTGTGCTGCACCTTCTCTGGCTCGACTCGACGAGCCCGAAGCGCCGGCGAGGGCTGGCGGCCGACCTCGCCGCAACTACTCGGATTTTGACCGGGCTTCTGAACGGTCTTCAGATGCATGGGCATCTTCAAGCGTCCGGTCGATCCCCTCCCAGTAGGCCGGCAGGGCGCACAGGTCGGCCATGTGCGAGCCGGAGAGGTCGACGAGGCGTGCGCCGGGGGTGAGCCGGGCCAGGCGGGTGCCGTGCGAATACGGCACGATCTCGTCCTCCGGTGAGTGCAGGATAACCACCCGCGTCCCCTTTTCGGCCAGCCCCGGCAAGGCGGCGTCGGTGCGGAAGGGGTGGCGCACCACAAACCCCGGCGCGCCGAACCGCCCGGCCATCCGGGCGATGCTCAGAAAGGGCGATTCCAGAACCATCACGCCTGGACGCCCCCCCGTCCCCCCCTTTCCCTCACGCTCCGCCCGCAATGCCGCCACTTGGACCACCACCCCGGTGCCCAGCGATCGGCCGTGGTACACGAGCCGGTCTTCATCGACCCAGGGCTGCACAAGAAGCCAATCCACGAATCGGGCGTAATCGGCGACGATGGCGTGCTCGCTCGGCGCGCCGCTCGAGCGTCCGTAGCCGCGGTATTCGGGCATCAGCACGGCGTAGCCGCGGGACATCCATTCCTCGGCGTACTCGACCATGGAATCGACCAGCTCGCCGTTGCCGTGCGCGAAGACGACGACCGGCAGCCCCCGCTCGCCCGGCCGAACATCGGGCGGCATGTACAGCCACGCCTCAACGCACGGGCTCGTCGGCTTTTCGGAGGCCACCTCGGCCTTTGGGTCGTCGATCGCCAGCCACAGGCGCGTGACCGTCCGCGGGATCGTGGCCTCGGGCCCGCCCTGCCCGGCCAGGTGCCTCGGAAAGATCAGCGTGTCCTGCTTCACCCACAAAACACCGACCCATCCGACATACACCAGCACGGCCATGGTGAAGAGGCTCATCAGCATGCGGCGGAGACCTCGCGGTTTGTTCTGGCGTTTCATGGATCGTGTTACCAAGATCACAAGAGAGACCGACGCTCGCTCACACGTCGCGTCTCGTACAAGGCTCCAGCCACCGACGCCCGACGCCTCACGCCTCACGCCTCACGCCTCACGCCTCACGCTCCACGCCCCACGCCTGCTTTTCCTGCTGCCTGCTCCCTATTCCCTGTTCCCTACTTCACCAAGAGCACCGCCGCGTGGCACTCGATCGCCCGCCCCTCCCCCACCGCATCAACCTGTTCGTGGCTCTTGCCCTTGATGTTCACCCGCGTCGCGTCGACGCCGAGCAGGCGGCACAGATTCGCGCGGATCCGCTCCTTCACCGGGCTCAGCCGCGGCTTCTCCAGGATCACCGTCGCATCAAGGTTCCCCACGCCCCAGCCGAGCCCGCGCATCTTTTCGACGGCCGCAACAACAAAGTCGGCCGAGTCGCGCCCGTCGTTCTCCGCCGCATTATCCGGGAACAACTGCCCGATGTCCGGCAAGCCCAGCGCCCCCAAAATCGCGTCCACCACCGCGTGGTAGAGCACGTCCCCATCCGAGTGCGCCACCGGCCCGGGGGGGGGGGGGGGGGGGGGGGGGGGGGGGGGGG
>CAZZDW010000048.1:0-25205 GCA_964652945.1 uncultured Phycisphaeraceae bacterium | reverse complement strand
CGGGGGCGGGGGCGGGGGCGGGGGCGGCCCGAGCCGCGGCGTGTCTTACTGGAGGAGCCCGATGGCGTGGAAGAAGCCGTAGAAGAGCCAGTCGGTGCCGTAGAGGAAGGCGGCGATGATGAACGAGGCGCCGATCACCACCCACGTCGAGCTGAGGATGTGCTGGCGGGTGGACCAGTTGACCTTCTTCATCTCGAGGTCGGTCGCGATGAGGAACTCGCACGTCTTGCGGTTCACCCCGGCGAAGAAGTAGGCGAAGACGGTGCCGACGAGGATGACCACCGCCGCCCCGACGCCCTGGAGGACGACCGGCTGCACCGCCGGCAAGGACTGCGGCTGGCTGGGCAGCTCGACAAACAGGCCCGACTCGCCCTCCCCCGCCTTGACGGCGCGGGCGATGCTCGGGTCGGTCTGGTCGGAGTTCATCTTGACGTCGGTGATGCGGAGCGTGCCGGCGTCGGGGTTATAGAGGGCGACCTTGGCCTGGCCCACCGGCGGGAACTCGCCCGCCGTGTCGGCCGGACCGAGGAGCGTGACCGACTCGCCCACGGGGGGCACGTGCAGGGCCGTCTGGGTGCGCAGGGGCAGCGACCAGTCGGTGGGCGGCAGGCTCTGGGCGAGCAGGCTCATCTGCCCCATCGTCCAGCCGGCGGCGGCAAGGGTGAGGATGCCGATGAACGCCGCGGTCAGCACGCGGACCCAGTACCCCTGCCCCGGCTTGTATAACCCGACCGCCATTGATGGTTCCTAGTGAACAGGAAAAGTGGCAAAGTGGTCGAGCGGCAAAGTGGCAGAGTAATGAAAGCGGTCCGTTTTCCCACTTCGCCACTCTGTCACTTCGCCACCCTGCCACTTCAGAGTTCATGCACGCCGGGAGGGAATCGAACCCGCAACCTGCGGATTTGGAATCCGCTGCTCTACCAATTGAGCTACCGGCGTAGGGAAATTGCCAAATAGCAAAGGGCTAAATTGCCAAATTCGGAATAATCCGTTCTTATTTGGCCATTTCGTAATTTGGACCTTTGGTCATTTTCTCTTGATCTTATGAAGAGTGTGCCGGCGGAGGCGGGGGGAGTATTTCCGAAAACCCTCCTTGAGCTTCTCGTCGATGCCGCCCTTGACGTTGATCTCGGTGCGGTAGTTGAGGTCGCCGGTCTCGCTGCACTGCAGCCAGACGTACTCGCGAGCCAGTGCTTTACCCTTCTTCGCCATTGCTCATTCTCACTTTCACCCCGCTCCCCCCCACCCGCCCCCCGTCCCGGCGTCGATGTTCGGAAAGAGGACGGAGGAAGGACCGGGTCAAACGTTCGTCAAAGCGGCCCATCGGCGGCAAGACCGATGGGCCGATGAATATTCACCAAAGGCGTGACACGCGCTCGCTTGGGGGGGCGCTCGCGTCTCGTGTCATCTCCGGCGGCAGACGCCTCACGCCCGACGCCTCACGCCCGTTTCGTCACTGGATGATCTCGGTGACGGTGCCCGAGCCGATGGTGCGGCCGCCCTCGCGGATGGCGAAGCGGAGGCCGGCCTCCATGGCGACGGGCTTGTCGCCCAGGTCGACCTCGATCTCGATGTTGTCGCCGGGCATGCACATCTCGGCCCCGCCGCCGAGCTTGAGCGAGCCGGTGACGTCGGTGGTGCGGAAGTAGAACTGCGGGCGGTAGCCGGAGAAGAACGGCGTGTGGCGGCCGCCCTCTTCCTTGGTCAGGACGTAGACCTGGCCCTTGAACTTGGTGTGGGGCTTGATCGAGCCGGGCTTGCAGATGACCTGCCCGCGCTCGATGTCGTTCTTCTCGATGCCGCGGAGCAGGGCGCCGACGTTGTCGCCGGCCTGGCCCTGGTCGAGGGTCTTGTTGAACATCTCGACGCCGGTGACGGTCGTCGTCTTGTTCTCCTTGGTGAGGCCGACGATCTCGGCGGCGTCGCCGACCTTCATCACGCCGCGCTCGATACGACCGGTCGCGACCGTGCCGCGGCCCTTGATCGAGAAGACGTCCTCGACCGACATGAGGAAGGGCTTGTCGGTCTCGCGCTGGGGCTCGGGGATGTAGCTGTCGATCGCGTTGAACAGCTCGTCGATGGGCTTGCAGGCGGCGTCGTCCTTGGGGTTTTCCAGGGCGAGCTTGGCCTGGCCGCGGATGATCGGGGTGGTGTCGCCGGGGAACCCGTACTTGTTGAGCAGGTCGCGGACTTCCATCTCGACCAGCTCGAGCAGCTCGGGGTCGTCGACGAGGTCGACCTTGTTGAGGAAGACGACGATGTAGGGCACGCCGACCTGACGGGCGAGCAGGACGTGCTCGCGGGTCTGCGGCATGGGGCCGTCGGCGGCCGACACGACCAGGATCGCGCCGTCCATCTGGGCGGCGCCGGTGATCATGTTCTTGACGAAGTCGGCGTGGCCGGGGCAGTCGACGTGGGCGTAGTGCCGCTTGTCGGTCTCGTACTCGGTGTGAGACGAGGCGATGGTGACGGTCTTGTTGGCGTCACGGACGGTGCCGCCCTTGGTGATTTCGGCGTAGGACTTGATCTCGCCGCCGTACTTGGCGGCGGAACGGGCGGAAAGGGCCGCGGTGAGCGTGCTCTTACCGTGGTCGATGTGCCCGATCGTCCCGACGTTGACGTGGGGCTTGGTCCGCTCGAATACGCCCTTGGCCATGGCCGCGATCCTCCGACTGGTGCATCCCTGGGTTATGAGGGACGGTCTTGGTTTGAAAACTACCGGAAACTTGAACAACTACACGGATACGACTGATACGGATACGACTGACTTGCGCCCTTTGGCTTCTCATGTCGGGAGCCGTCTGGCCCCGCAGAGAGAGGAAAGGGGGGAACACGATTCTTGCCCCGCCGAGCCGTCTCGGCGAGTCCCCCCATCTCGACGGGCGACACGCCCCGTCGTGCAAACCCGGTCACATCCACCGCGCGGTCCCCTGCACCACGCGGGACGAGGAGTCTAGGCCGACATTCCTCGAACCGACAACCGGAGCCGACCCGGCGGGGCGATTCGCCCCGTCTGGCACCCCGCCCCCGTGCCCGTCCTTGGGCTCCCCACCCTTCCACCCCCCCCACGCCCAGACCCCACGGGCTCGTCCCCCCGCCGCCCGGTCCTGCAAGGCCGACTCCAGCCAAAGCCACTGAGGGGACTTGAACCCCTGACCTCACCCTTACCAAGGGTGTGCTCTACCACTGAGCTACAGTGGCGATCGCCGCGGGTCGGCCCGGCCGTCCAGCGGAGGGGGATGATATCGGCGGGACGGGGATGGTCAATCGGGGTTGTGCGGAGAGAACCGAGGGGGCTCAAGCCCCTCGGCTTTCGAGACAGGCACGGAAAAGGCAGGTGGATGATGAACCGACTCCGACGCGTGCTGACGGCTACGACTCTCACCACGGTGGCCTTCTGCGTGCTGACCGAGCCGGCGCACGCGCAGGCACGCGGCGGCTCAGCCCAGGCGAACACCGCCGAGCCGGTCACGATCCAGGCGTTTCTCCGCGATCGCTTGCAGGCGACGGTGACGGCGTTCGAGGATCAGGCGTCGCCGTTCGGAGCGGCCGCGGACTGGAAGAACGGCAAGAAGCTCAAGCCCGCGCCGGTCGACGAGGCGGCGGCGGAGGTCACGCGGCTGATGGCGCTGGCAATCGCGCACACCGACCCGGCGAAGAACAAGGACGACGGCGCGCTGCTGTGCGAGCTGGCGGCCTCGGCGCGGCTGCTGCGCTTCCTCGGGAGCGTCGAGCCGCACGTCGCCGAGTCGGCGTGGCGCGTGCTCAAGCCGAACGCCGCACTGCGCACGCGGCTGGCGCTGTCGCTGAGCGAGCGGGACGACGCCGCGCAGGTCTGCGGCGTGCTCGACGCGCTGGACGCCCGCTCGCCCAAGCAGGTCGCCGACCCCAAGTGGGCCGGCGTGGTGGCGGCGGTGTGCGTGGTGCACGACGTGCCGCACGCTCGGCCGTCGATCGCCGGCGACCGCCCGCGGCGGATCGACCCGGCCGACGTCTTCGAGCACCTGGTGCGCGACCACGGCGCGATGGTCTTCGACCCGTGCGACATGCCGGTGGAGGCGCTGGTCTACGTCGTCGACACGACGGTGACGCCGGAGGAGACCGCGTGGGCGATGAAGAGCTACGCCGGCAAGAAGGACAGCGGCACGCTCTACGACACGATCGACTACGACACCGCGGCCTTTAAGGACAACAAGGAAAAACGCATCGTCAAGACCGGCGAGTACTCCTTGATGAACATCAAGAAGGCCGGGGGCGTGTGCGCCGAGCAGGCGTACTTCGCCGCGAATGTCGGCAACGTCATCGGCGTGCCGAGCGCGTACGTGTACGCCCAGAGCGACGTGGTGGCGCACGCGTACGTCGGCTATCTGCGGGGCGGCAGCAAGGGGCTGTGGTGGGATTTTTCCGAGGGGCGGTACGACGAGTATGAGGAGCTGACCGGGCGGATCAGGCAGCCGCAGACGGGGGAAGAGATCAGCGACTCGGAGCTGGCGCTGACGGCCTCGCTCTTTGCCGATAAACAACAGGACCGCGACCTGGCGGTCGCGCTCGTCGACGCCTCGGCGCTGCTGGCCTCGCTCACCAAGAACGCCGCCGGCAACGAGCCGGGCTGGCCGGCAGCGCTGCCGAGCGATGCGCCGGCGGGGCTCGTCGAACAGCTCAAGGCGAAGAAGCCGGCGATCGCCGAGGCCAATACGGCGGCGCAGCTCGACCTGCTCAAGGACGCGGCGCGGGCCTGCCCGGCGATGCCGTGCGTGTGGAAGCGCATGACGACGATCGCCCAGGGCCGCGAGATGAGCAACGCCCAGCGGGGCGAGTGGACCGAGGCGCTGATGGACCTCTGCGGCACACGCTACCCGGACTTCTCGCTCACCGTGCTCGTGCCGATCATCCGCGGCGTGGACGACGCCAGGCAGCAGGACAAGCTGTGGAAATGGGCCGCGCAGAAGTTCGGACGCCGGCACGACCTGAGGGCGCGGGTGCTGGCGATGCAGGCCGAGGCGCTGGCGGCGCGCGGCGACAAGGCCGGGGCGTACGGCCTGCTCGCGTCGATCATCCAGTCGCCGCCCAAGGAAGGAACGGTGATCGTCGACGTGCTGAGGCAGCAGGAACGCCTGCTGGCGCTCGCGGGCGACAACGGCAAGGCGAGGCAGTCGGCGCTGACGAGCTACAGCGGCGTGTGGAAACGCATCGGCGACCCCGGCAAACTCAGCGACACGGCGTACATGCAGAGCAACTACTACCGCGTCGGCAAGCGGTACGCCGAGCTGCTCAACGAGTGCGGGCAGAAGACCGAGGCCGACAAGGTCCGCGAGAAGATCCGGCGGTATCTGCAATGAATCGCCGCACCGACCGAACCCGACGTCCTCACATCATGCCGAGCGCGTGGGCAGCCGGCGTGCTTGTCCTGTGGGGCAGCCGTGTCCACGCGCAGCAGCGCATCGACAGCGGCGGCACGGACGCGGGCGGAGGGGAGCCGGCGCAGGCCGAGCCACGAACGCCGGAAGAACGCGCGCCAACTCAGCGGAAACCCGAGCCGGGGAGGCCCGCGCCCCGGACCACGCGGCACCCGCCGGTGAAGTTCCCCGACCCGCTCATCACCGAGGTGCTCTACGCCGTGCCGGGCGGGGCCGAGGGTGACGCCAATGGCGACGGCCTCCGCTCCGCGACCGGCGACGAGTTCGTCGAGCTGATCAACCCGCACGACAAGCCCATCCAGCTCCGCGGCTACACGCTCACCGACGGCGTCTCGCCCAAAGGCGGCGGCGAGAGCCAGATCCGCTTCACCTTCCCGCCCATCACGCTGCGCCCCGGCCAATGCGTGGTCGTCTTCAACGGCTACACCGGCCAAGACAGCGAGAAGATCGGCGACAAACGCAAGGACGCGGTGCGCGGCGACGAGGGCGTCCCGCCGCCGGTGGTGCTGAACATGCACGCGGGCTCGGCGTATATCGCCTTCTCCAACACGGCCGACCTGGTGCTGCTGACCGACCCCAAGGGGCGGGCGGTGCAGTCGGTGGAATGGGGCGACGACGCGGCGGGCGCGAAGCTGCCGGAGAAGACGCCGCCGCTGCGCGAGCGGGCGCCGTCGGGGCGCGGCTCGGTCACGCGCATCGGCGTGAGCAAGGGGCTGATCGCCCACGAGGACCTGCCGCGGGGCGAGCACGCGCCGAAGGAGCTGTACAGCCCCGGCCGGCATTCGCTCGATGCGCCGGCCGGTGACGAGCACGAAGAGCCCGAGGTGGTCGAGCCCAGGGAAGTTGAGAAGAAACCGGACGAACCAATCAATCGCGAATGATGACGCAGCACCGGGGCGACACGCCCCGGCTCACAAGGCAGCAGACGCAACCGCGCGACCACGACGCTCGGCTACCATCCGCGTCCGTTGACCGAGAGCCGTGTCCATGCCGTGCGCGACATCCGAGCCCGAAACGAAGCCGCCGCCGCCGACCGTTCCCGAAAACGGCGTCGAACGCCCGCCGACCGAGCGGCCCGCCACCCGCCGTCCGCCCCGCTGGGCGCTGGCGATGGCCTTCGCGGTGATCTACCTGGTGTGGGGCTCGACGTTTTTGGCGATCCGCTTCGCGGTCGAGTCGATCCCGCCGATGGGCATGGCGGCGGCCCGCTTCCTGCTGGCGGGCGTGGTCCTGCTGCTCTTCTGCCGGCGCGCCGCCGGGCCGGGCCTGGTGCTGGGCGCGACGCCCCGCCAGTGGCGCAGCGCCGCGATCGCCGGCTCGCTCTTTTTCCTCGGCAACCACGGGCTGATCTGCTGGGCCGCCAAGCACATCCCCTCGGGGCTGGCGAGCCTGATCATCTCGACCGAGGTGCCGGTCATCGCGGTGCTCTCGAGCCTGGTGCTGCCCGGCCAGCCGCTCACGCGCCGGGTGGTGCTGGGCGCGGGCGTCGGGCTCTCGGGCGTCGCGTGGCTGCTGACCAGCCAGGGGCTCAAGGGCGAGCCCGGGCTGCTGCTGCCGTCGCTGGCGGTGTTCGGCGCATCGCTGAGCTGGTCGTGCGGCGTGGTCTTCTCGCAGCGTCTCGACCTGCCCTCGGACGCCTTCCGCCGCGCGGGGATGCAGATGGCCTGCGGCGGGCTGCTGCTTGCCGTGCTCAGCCTCGCGCTCGGCGAGCCGTTCCACATCCAATGGGCCGCGATCACGGCCAAGTCCGCGGCGGCGATGGCGTACCTCGTCACCTTCGGCTCGATCCTGGCCTTCGGCTGCTACATCTGGCTGCTCAAGCACATCCGCGCCGACGCCGTGGCGACGCACGTCTTCGTCAACCCGCTGGTCGCGGTCCTGCTGGGCACGTGGATCGGCGGCGAGCGGTTTGAGCCGGCGTTCCTCGTCGCCGGGGCGCTCATCCTCTGCTCGGTCGCCATCATCACCACCGGCGCCAGCAAACGCGAACAGCGCGAGATCGCGGATTCCTCGTACGAGTGAGTCGGATCGTCGGCGGAAGTCTTTGCATCCACCCTGGCTCTCTCATACGAGACGCGAGCGTGAGCGAGCGTGTTGTACACACGGCAAGTCACCGCCGGGCGTTGACCACGTCGCACGTCTCGCAGTGCGCCGAGCGGAGGCTGGCGTAGAGCGCGTCGAAGTCGGCCTGCGTGACCGAGCCGGAGCGGTCCACGTCGGTCGGCGCGGCTTCGTAGGCGTACAGGTCTTCGACGCCGACCCGGCCGTCGGCGTTGACGTCGTCGTTGCTCCGCCGCGCGGCGGCGAGCGGGTCGCCGACCACCACGTGCTGCCACGAGAGGACGGGGATCGCCGACCACGCCGCCTCAACCCACGAGCGCTCGCCGAGGACGAAGTTGTTCACGATGGAGAGGTTGTCGGCGGCGGTGAAGGAGAGCGGCTCCCACACGGTGCCGATGGCGAACGTGCCGCCGG
Source organism: uncultured Phycisphaeraceae bacterium (assembly GCA_964652945.1). GTDB lineage: Bacteria > Planctomycetota > Phycisphaerae > Phycisphaerales > UBA1924 > CAZZDW01. The sequence goes on along the minus strand of CAZZDW010000048.1, from coordinate 17,313 downwards.
CCTTGAGAAAGTCCGCGGCCTGCTGCTGCGGCACGCCGGGGTTCTGGCCCAGGCCGCCGAATGCCCGGCCGTTGTACGACTCGATCGTGTTGAAGACCGCGCCCGGCGCGAGCTGGAACGACCCGGCGTACGTCGTCCCCGCGCCCGACGGGATGCCGCTGTGGTTGGCCCCGTAGCTGGCGACATAGACGACATCGCCCGCGACCACCTGCCCCGAGCCGTACGCGATAAGCGGGCCGACGAGGAACTCCGAGCTGCCGCTCAGCGCGTTGTACCGCACGCCCGCGGCGTTCCACACGCTCGCCAGCAGCGCGTCGCGCGTCTCTTCGTAATCGTCGCCGGGGAAATACCCCGTCGCGATCACGTCGTTGTCGTATTCGTTGTCGCTGTTGTTCTCGGCGTCGATCGTCCCTTCGCTGCCGGACTCATCGAGGATGACGCTCGCGGTGTCGACGTCGTAGACAAACCCTTGCGCGCGGTCGATCAGGTCGTAGACGACCTGCCGCGGGTCGCCCGTGCCGCTCGACGGCCCGTCGAGGCGGCAGACGAGCAGGATGTCGCCGGCCGTCAGCCTGCCCGACTGCGGCCCCGACGCCGTGCTCTGCCACAGGTAGCCGCTGTTGGGGCCGCTGAACGGCGAGACGAGCGTCTTGGCGCTGGTGATGCTCGTCGTGGCGTAGTCACGGATCGGCGCGGCGTCGCCGTAGTACGGGTTGACGATCGCCCCGTCGAGCTTGCTGTCACCCCCCGCTCCCCCTTCCCCTGATTCCAAGTTCTGGAACAGCAGCGTCAGCTCGGAATCGAAGGACGAGAACGTCGCGTCGCGGTTGCCGAACTCGGTGCTGGCGGGCACGGGCTGGTCGGCCACGTCGCCGGCGTCGGTGTCGCTGAGGCGGTGCGGGATGCCCTTGGTGAGCACGACGCAGCGGACGCTGCGCGACAGCGGCGTGCCGTGGAACGTGGTGCCCGTGAGGTACGCGCGGAGCGGGTTGCGGAAGCTACTCTCGAACGCCGCGTGGCTGATCGTGCTGCCGTACGGCGGCGTGCCGCTGCCCGCGAGCGCCGCCAGATCGACGACGCGCACGCCGGGATGGACGCCGTCGCGATTGCCGGTGCCGCCGGGCACGCGCGTCGAGCCGGCGTAATACTCGGCGATGAGCCGCGAGTCGTCGATGCGCGAGTCGTAGACGACGAGCACCTGGCTCTCGCAGAGCTGGGCCGAGGCCGTGCCCGCGACCGAGGTCAGCAGCAGGCCCGCCGCGACACATTGAACGCACCGTTTCGTCATGGTGGGTCTCTTTCGGCCCGAGCGACGGGCCGGATGATCGGCGGGTCGTGTTATCGGCTCAAGAGCCGCGACCGGCAAGCTCAACTCTAACCCGCGAAGACGGGCGTGCCAATACAACCTTTCGCGTAGAAGGAACCCGCGCCCACGCTTACGCTTGGCTTTCCGCGTCCACCCAACGGAGCCCGCCATGCCCGCCGCCGCCCAGTTCCCGTTCAACCGCCGAACCGACGACATCCTCGCTTCCCTCGAGAGCGGCGGGCAGTACAAACACCTCCGCACCCTCGAAGGGCCGATGGACGCCTCGGTGAAGATTGACGGCTACGGCGAGTGCCTGTGCTTCTGCTCCAACAACTACCTCGGCCTGGCCAATCACCCCGAGGTCGTCGAGGCCGGCATCAAGGCCCTCCGCGACTACGGCGCGGGGACCGCGAGCGTCCGCTTTATCTGCGGCACGTTCACGCCGCATTTGTCATTAGAACGCACCATCGCCGAGTACATGGGCACCGAGGCCTCGTACAGCTTTGTCTCCTGCTGGACGGCGACCGAGGCGTTGCTGCCGACCTGCACCGAGCCGGGCGACCTCATCCTCTCCGACGAGCTCAACCACGCCTGCATCATCGACGCCATCCGCCTCACCGGCGTCATCAAAAAGGGCGTCCACCGCGGCGTCTACAAGCACAACACGTTGACCGGCCCCCCCCACGAAAAGTCGCTGCGGGCCAAGCTCGAAGAGGCCAAGACCAACCCCGAGGTCACCGGGCAGATCTGGGTCATCACCGACGGCGTCTTCTCGATGGAGGGCGACATCGCCGACCTGCCGTCGATGCGCAAGCTCTGCGACGAGTTCGACGCGATGCTCGTCGTCGATGACTCGCACGGGCACGGCGTGATGGGTAAGACCGGCCGCGGCACGCACGAGCACTGGGACATGCTGGGTGCGGGTGGAAAAACCGGCAAGAACGGGCGCGTAGACGTCTTCACCGGCACGCTGGGCAAGGCGCTCGGGGGCGGCGCGGGGGGCTTTGTCGCCGCCGACAGGCGCGTCACCGAGCTGCTCATCCAGCGCGGCCGCCCGACGCTCTTCTCCAACGCGCTGCCCGTCACCGTCGCGGCCTCGGCCGAGACGGCGATCCGCATCCTCATGCGCGAGCCGCAGCGTGTGACCAAGCTCAAGGACAACGTCGCCTATGCGCGGGCCGAGATCGGCAAGGCCGGCTTCGAAGTGCTCGAATCACCCACCGCCATCTGCCCGATCATCGTGCACGACACGGCCAAGGCGATCGCGATGAGCAAGCGCCTCCTCGAACTGGGCGTCTTCGTCATCGGCTTCGGCTACCCCGTCGTCCCCGAGGGGCACGCACGCCTCCGCGTGCAGATCTCGGCCGCCCACGAGAAGGCCCACATCGACCGGCTCGTCGATGCCCTCAAGAAACTCTGATCATTATCAGAAGAACGCGGAGGACGCGGAGGCAAGCAGAGGCGCGGAGAAAGACATTTTTGAACACGGAGGCCACAGAGGATCACGGAGAGAGCCAAGACAAAAGATCCGTTGCTTTCTCCGTGTTCCTCCGCGACCTCCGTGTTTAAATTCCGACCTCTGCGTCTCCGCTTTCCTCCGCACCTCCGCGTTCTCGGTTACGTCCCCACACTTCTTGACGGCGTCTGCTTGAGTTCCAGGTCCGCCTCGCCGGTGATCAGCCGCGCGCCGCGCTCGAAGAACAAATACTGCCACGCCCACTGCAGCATGACCATGAGGCGGTTGCGGAAGCCGATCAGGTAGGAGATGTGCACCCCGGCCCAGAGCATCCACGCGAGAAGGCCGCCGAAGTGGACGCCGGCGATCGTCGCCACCGCCCGCGCCCGTCCGATCGTCGCCAGCGTCCCCTTGTCGTGATACTCGAACGACGGCCGCCGCGTGTGCGCCGGCGTGCTCAGCTCCGCCGTATGACGCCCCCGTGTCCACGCCGGCCGGTCGAGCGCCGCCGCCCGCGCCTCCTCGCGGATCACCCGCCCGACGAACCGCCCCATCTGCATCGCCCCCGGCGCCATCCCCGGCACCTCCCTGCGCGTCCGCGGGTCGATCACCCTCGCCAGATCGCCCGCGACAAAGACCTCCGGGCGCCCCGCATACGCCAGCGACAGATCCGGCCCCACCTCGACGCGCCCCGAGCGGTCGCATTCCACACCCAACATCTTCCCCAGCGGCGACGCCGTCACCCCCGCGGCCCAGACGACGTTCTCCGTGTCGATCCGCTCGTCGCCCATGTTGACGCCGTGCTCGTCGATCGCGGTGACGCGCTCACCCAGCCGCACCTCGACGCCCAGCTGGCGCAGGTCTTCGAGGGCGCGGGCCGAGTTCTCCTCGTCAAACGCCGCCAGGACCCGCGGCTGCGCCTCCACCAAAATAATCCGCGCCGACGCCGTGTCGATAAACCGGAAATCCTTCGTGATCGACCGCCGCGCGATCTCGGCCATCGCCCCGGCCAGCTCGACGCCCGTCGGCCCGCCGCCCACGACGACGAAGGTCAGCTTGGCGCGCCGTGCGGCCTCGTCGGTCTCGCGCTCGGCCGCCTCGAAGGCCAGCAAGAACCGACGGCGGATCTCGATCGCGTCCTCCACCGTCTTGAGCCCCGGCGCAAACGGCGCCCACTGGTCGTGCCCGAAGTACGAGTGCGTCACGCCGGTCGCCACGACGAGCGTGTCGTACGAGACCTCGCCGTCTTCGAGCTCGACCACGCGCTGCGCCGTATCAATCCCGACGACGTTCCCCAGCAGCACGGAGCAGTTCTGCTGCTTGGAGAAGACCTTGCGGATCGGCGCGGCGATGTCCGCCGGCGAGAGCGACGCCGTCGCCACCTGGTAGAGCAACGGCTGGAAGAGGTGGTGGTTCCGCCGATCGATGAGCGTGACGCGCACCGGCTCGGCGTTGAGCATCTTGGCGCAGCTCAGGCCGGCGAAGCCGCCGCCGAGGATCACGACGTGGGGAGAGGGCATGGGCCATTGTTACGGGTTGCAGCGCGAAAAGTCTCCTCACGCGCACGGCATCGAGCACGGGGTCTTGGGTCTTGGTGCATGGGTCCACGGCCTGCGGTCACGTCCTCACCAAGACCCTTGAACCTCGACCCAAGACCGTCGCGGTTGGTGCAAGCCGCGCTCCGATCACCGCCCGCTTCCGATCTGCTTCACTGCGTCTCGATACTTCCCCGCCATCGCGTCAAGGCTCGCCGGAATCACGCGCACGCCGCCGACGACGCTCATGAAGTTCACGTCCCCCGACCACCGCGGCACCAGATGCACGTGCAAATGCTGCGGCACGCCGGCCCCCGCCGCACGCCCCTGGTTGACCCCGATATTCATCCCCTGCGGCTCAAGGGCCCGCGTCATCAGCTCCGCCGCCACGTCCACCAGCCGCCACAACGCCGCACGCTGAGCCGCCGAGTAATCCATCAGCGTCGGCCTCGCCTCGCCGAGCGCCACCAGCAGGTGCCCGTTGGCGTAGGGGAAGCGATTCAGCAGGATCATCCCGCCGTCGCGCTCATCCGACCCGTCCGGCACGCGGAAGACGACAGAGTTCTGCTCATCCCCCGCCGGGTCGAGCCAGTAATCACGCAAGAACGAGCCCGAGCCCGGCCCGCGGGGCGTCGGCTTGAGCAGGCCGCCCTCCCGCTTCTCTTCACCGGCGACCTTTTCCAGGTACGCCAGCCGCCACGGCGCGTGCAGGTTCGTCGAGGGCGGCGTGAGCGAGCCGGCGGGATCGTTCGGGCGTGAGTCGGCCATCTCGCGTACAGGATAATCACGATCCGGCGCAGAACGCGGCCCGCAAGGCCGTCCTGGGCGAAAGAACCCGCCGTATACTCGTCCTCCGCCGATTCTCGCAAGGATTTCGCATGTTCAACACCATCCGCGTCGTTCCCTTCCGCACAGGCTCGCGTGCCGCCGGCTCCAAGAAGTCTTCCCGTTCTTCGCGCACAAGCGCCGGGTCGGCCGCGGGCGTGCTGGTCGTCGGCGTCTTCACCGACCGCGCGCTGGACGCCGACGCCGCCGCACTCGACCGCGAGCTGGGCGGCGTCATCGCCGACGCGGCCAAACGGCCCGAATGCACCGGCGAGAAGGGGCGGCTCGTCGAGGCCTTCCCTTCGCCCGACGCCGCCGCTCAACTCGGCCTCGCCCGCGTCATCCTCGCGGGCCTGGGCGACAAGAAGACCTTCGACCCCGGCAGCCTGCGGAGCATCGCCGGCGTGATCGGCCGCCGACTGGCGCTCATCAAGGCGACCGCGGTCCGCGTCGAGCTGAGCGGGGCGATGAACCTCACCGGCGGGCGCAAGACCAAGCCGCAGCGCGCCGGCCGCTGCTTCGGCGAGGGGCTGGGGCTCATCGGGTGGAACCAGGTCGCCTTCAAGGGCTCGGCCGGCGACGTCACGCCGCGCACCGACCTGGACGTCACCTCGGCCGACGACGGCTTCGCCGAGGGGCTGGCGCTGGGCCTCTCGCTGGCCCGCAGCGCCAACCTCACGCGAGACCTCTCCAACACGCCCCCCAACATCGCGACCACGTCCTACATGGCCGAGTGGGCCCGCCGCCTGGCCAAAGAGACCGGCATGAGCTGCAAGGTCATCGAGGGCGACGCCCTCGAGAAGGAAGGCCTCGTCGGGCTCATCAACGTCGGCAAGGCCAGCGAGAACAAGCCGTGCCTGGTGCGTCTTGAGTACACCCCCAAGGGCGAGGGCAAGAAGGCCAAGGCCAAGCCCGCCGTCCTCGTCGGCAAGACGATGACCTACGACACCGGCGGCCTCTCCCTCAAGATCAGCAACGGCATGGTCGGCATGAAGCGCGACAAGGACGGCGGCTGCGCCGTCCTCGGCGCGATGCACGCCGTCGCCACCGTCATCAAGCCCCGCCGCCCCGTCGTCGCCCTCCTCTCCATCGCCGAAAACTCCATCTCCGACGAGGCCTACCGCCCCGACGACGTCATCAAGTACCGCAACGGCGTCACCGTCGAGGTCACCAACACCGACGCCGAGGGCCGCCTCGTCCTCGCCGACGCGCTCATCTGGGCCTGCGAACGCGAGAACCCCGAATACGTCATCGACCTGGCCACGCTCACCGGCGGCGTCGTCACCGCCCTCGGCTCCACCTTCGCCGGCCTCTTCTGCGACGACCAGCGCCTCATCGGCAAGCTCGAACGCGCGATGGACGCCTCCGGCGAGCGCTGGTGGCGACTGCCGATGGACCAGGAATACCGCGACATGATGAAGTCGCCCGTCGCCGACATCCTCAACTCCAACCCCAACCGCAAGGCCCACGCCGGGCAGGGCGCGGCGTTCCTCTCCTACTTCGTCAAACCGAGCATCCCCTGGGCCCACCTCGATATCGCCGGCGTCCACGTCGCCGACAGCGACAACGGGTGCATCGTCAAGGGCCCCACCGGCTTCGGCGCACGCCTGCTGGCCGACCTGCTCGCGCAGGACTGATCGCACGACCGTTTGCTTGAGGTGGCGCCGCTCGGGGGGGCCGAGCGGTGCGTGGGCGCACGTGAACAGGCATACCCGCGCTCCGGTCCGAAGACCGGAGGTCGCTCCGCACCGATCTTGCGATCCCCTGCCCGACCGCCTACCGAGATCGGCCCGCCTCGCTGTGTCAAGCGCCTTTTCACGCCGATTTTTTCGGCTGTTTCACGCGTTTTTTCGCGTCCGTTCATGCCCGCCTACGCTGGGTCGATGCCCAAGGCGTCCTCCACATCTTCACGCGGCAAAAAAGCCGTCGAGGTCCGCCCCGACGCGCCCGCCACCCCCGCCCCCGCCCCCACCAGGGGCAAGCCCGCGCGTCCCTCTCCCGCCGCCGCATCCCCGCACGCCGCCGGCTCGTCCCACATGCCCCCTTCGATCACCACCTTCGACGAAGCGCTCAGCTACCTCTACGACCGCACCGACGTCGAGCGCCTGCACCCCTCGCGCGTCGACGCCGACACCTTCAAGCTCGACCGCATGCACGCCCTGCTCGAGCTCGTCGGCGACCCGCACCACGCCTTCCGCTGCGTCCACGTCGCCGGCTCCAAGGGCAAGGGCTCGACGTGCGAGATGGTCGCCGCCGCCCTCGAGGCCTGCGGCTACACCGTCGGCATCTACACCTCGCCCCACCTCGTCGACATCCGCGAGCGCGTCCGCATCAACCGGCGCGAGATCCCGCGCGACGAGTTCGTCGCCGTCTGCCAGCGCGTCGCCGACGCCGCCGCCCTCCTCCCCGAGGCGATGGGCGTGCCGACGTTCTTCGAGCTCATCACCGCGATCGCCTTCGTCCACTTCCGCGAAGAGGCCGTCGACGTCGGCGTCATCGAGTGCGGCCTGGGCGGCAGGCTCGACTCGACCAACGTCGTCAGCCCCGACGTCACCGCCGTCACCTCCATCTCGCGCGACCACTGGCAGATCCTCGGCGACTCGCTCGAGCAGATCGCCGCCGAAAAGGCCGGCATCTTCAAGCCCGGCATCCCCGCGCTCAGCGCCCCCCAGCCCGAGGGCGTCGGCGAGGTCCTCCGCCAGCACGCCGCACGCATCGGCGCGCCCTTCGCCATCGTCGGCAAGGACATCGACCTGGCCGTCCGCTTCGAGACCGCCGGCTCGCTCGGCCCCCATCACCGCGTCTCGCTCGCCACCGAGCGCGTCAGCTACGAGCACATCGCCGTCCCCCTCCGCGGCGAGCACCAGGCCGCCAACTGCGGCCTCGCCCTCGCCATCCTCGACCGGCTCATCCAGCGCGGGCTCGCCTGCCCCGAGGCCAAGGTCACCCGCGGCCTTGAGTCCGTCGCCCTCCCGGGCCGCCTCGAAGTCCTCCGCACCATCCCCCGCCTCGTCCTCGACGGCGCGCACAACCGCGAGAGCATCCGCTGCCTCATCAAAACCCTCGCCGCCCAGCTCCAGTTTGATTCCACCGTCTTTATCTTCGGCTGCGCGTCCGACAAAGACATCCCCGGCATGCTCGAAGAGCTCGCCCTCGGCGCCGACAAGATCATCTTCACCAAGACCCAGTCGGCCCGCGCCGCCGACCCGCACGAGCTGGCCCGCATCTTCCACGACCAATACGGCAAGATGGTCCAGGCCGCCGACACGCTCCCCGAAGCCTTCGACATCGCCAAACGCGCCTGCTCACGCGGCGACATCCTCTGCGTCGCCGGCTCGCTCCACCTCGTCGGCGACGTCAAGAAATACCTCGCGACGCGGCGGAACACCGAGTCGTAACAAACGGCGGCAACACCACGATGCGCCCACCGCCGGCGTCGTGGAAAGACGAGAAAGCAAGGCGGAGCCGGCGATGTCGACCACATCACCACCCGCTGGTGTTGATTTCGCCGCCTCCAATAATCGCGACAACAACCAGCAACTCAATGAGGGTGAATGCCCGGGAGACGCGCCGCCGCATGTTGACTCGCTCACTTGGAGATAAAACGCCCGACGACGGCTAAACCGTCGGACGCGGGATGAGCAGAGGAGCGGCGAATCAGCAGCCGGCGAGCCACGCGGTGAGAAAATCAAAGATGTCCTGGACAGTTACGCCGTTGATGCCGTTGAAATCCGCGCTCGGGTTGCCGCCGAGCCAGGCGGTGAGGAAATCGAAAATATCCTGCACGGTCACGCCGTTGGTGTTATTGAAATCGGCCTCGCACGACGAGGCGACGATCATTTCGAACGTGAGCAGATCACCCAAAGCGACGTTGAAGGCGGTCGGAGTGCCGGGGGGAGACCCCGCGCCGCTGATCTGAAACCCGCTGACGTTCTCGTTGTTGGCCCGGGCAAAGTCCAGGCTCTCGGGCAGCTCCCTGCTGGACAACAAGCCTTGATCCGGGGTGGAATGGCTGCTGAGCTCAACATAGACGGCCTGGTTCGTCTCGACGATCCCCGCCACCGTGCGGAACGCGTCGAAAACAAGGCCCTCGTTGAAAATATCCGGATCATCATTCACGACGACCTGACCGGCCTTGGGATTTCCAAGCGCCGCGATCGGCCCTTCAAGAATATCGGCGTCGAAGACCAGCGGCCCATCCGCCGTCTGCACCGTCACCGTCATCGATAAAAGAGAGCCGCTCAAATACGAAGCGGTCGCCTGCGCCTCGTTATCGCTCGTCGGAGCGGTCGACGATTCATAAGAAAACGTCCCGCTGAACGTGTCCCCCACCGCCGCACCCGCATACGGCGTGCCAAGGACGGTGGAAATCTCACCGGTGAAGTTCACGGTGACAACCGCCGCGGATGCGAGCGCGCCGGACATCGCGACCCCGCATGCGGCAATCAGGGAATACAGGCTCTGTGCTTTCACGTACGTACTCCTTGGAATAACGGCGCCGGAAAACCCGGCGATCCTTTGCAAGTGCCGAAAGCTTGAACTCGACGCCGAACACCTCTTGCCCGGCGACGCCCTTTCACAACAAGACCCCGCACGCCGATGCGCGTAACCCCCTCCGATTGCCTTCACCGCGGAACGGCGTCCAGAGTCGGTCAGACTGACCACTCAGAAAGCCGATCGGGAACATATTCAACACGATCTGTCTTTGTTTGGCTTTCCTCAAAACTTTCCTATTTCGCCATGTAAATCTAAGCCATGTCTAAGACAATTCCAGATCAACTGAAAAAAATACCGCTTCCTCTTTCGGAATCACCTCCCGGGGGCATCCCGCCCTCCGCGGTTCTCCGGCCACCTTCGTCAGTTGGCTTTTTCCGCTCGCTGCCGCCTCTGAGAGCGGCTACGCCATCCCCGCCTCGCGCATCAGCGTCTCGAACGTCCCCAGCACCTCCGGCGAATCGGCCGGCACACCCGCCCGCGGCATCCTCTGCACATAGCTCCCGTCCGGCCGCAGGTCCCACGCCTTGCGCCGGTCCTGGCTCATGATCTCCAGGATCCGCCACAGCCGCGCACGCGCCGAGCGGTCGAGCACCGGGCACGCCGCCTCGACGCGGTGGTTGAGGTTGCGGTACATCCAGTCGGCCGATGAGATATACCACTCGCCGTCGAGCGGGCTGTCGTGCCCCGCGCCAAAGTGGAAGATCCGCGAGTGCTCGAGGAACCGCCCCAGCACGCTGACCACGCGGATGTTCTCGCTCAGCCCCTCGACCTCCGGCCGCAGGCAGCAGAACCCGCGGACGAACAGCATAATCTCCACCCCCGCCCGGCTCGCGGCGTACAGCCGCTCGGTGATCTCGGGGTCCGCCAGCGCGTTCATCTTCGCCAGGATCCGCCCGTTCACCGCCGACTGACCCGCCGCGTATCGCCGCGCGATCGCCGCCTCGCGGTCGATCAGCGCGATGAACCGCTGCTTCATGTTGATCGGCGCGACCAAGACCGTCTCGAAGATGTCCCGCTTCGACCTTCCCGTGAGCAGGTTGAACAGCTCGACGGCGTCCTCCGTGATGCCGCGGTCGCACGTGAACAACCCGAGGTCGGTGTACAGCAGCGCCGTCTTGGGGTGATAGTTCCCCGTGCCGAAGTGCGAATACGCCCGCATCCCATCGCGCTCCCGCCGCACGACCAGCGCCGCCTTGCAGTGCGTCTTATACCCCACCACGCCGTACGCCACGTGCGCCCCGGCCTTTTCCAGCATCCGCGCCAGCTTCACGTTCCGCTGCTCGTCGAACCGCGCCCGCAGCTCCACCAGCACCGCGACCTGCTTGCCGCTCTCGGCCGCACGGATCATCGACCGCACGAACGGCGAGTCCGGGCTCGTCCGGTAGATCGTCTGCTTGATCGCCAGCACGTCCGGGTCGCGCGCCGCCTCGTGGATAAACCGCTCGGCCGTCGCGTGGAACGACTCGAAGGGGTGATGCACGAGCACATCCCCCTCGCGAATCACCTCGAAGATATCCTTGCTCCGGTCCGCGAACCGCCGCGGCACCACCGGCGTCCACTTCGGCCACATCAGCTCCGCACGCTGCTGATCCACCAGCTCCCACAGGTTCGTGTAATCCAGCGGCCCGAACCGCTCGTCCACGTCGTCCTCGTGCAGATCCAGCTCGGCGCACACGTTCCGCACGATCATCTGCGACGGGTTCGCCCCCACCTCCAGCCGCACGGCGTGCGCAAAGCGCCGCCGCCGCAGCTCCTGCTCCACCTGGTCCAGCAGGTTGTCCGCCTCGCCCGGCTTGGCGTGGTCCTCCGAGTCGCGCGTCACGCGGAACGGCGTCACCTCCTGGACCTGCATCCCCGGGAACAGATCGTCCAGGTTCTGATGGATCACGTCACGCAGGCTCACATACCGCTTGCCTCCCGCCCCTTCCCCCGCGACCGTTCCTTCCTGCTGCCCCCCGCCCTTCCGCGGCGGCAGCTCGATCCACTGCGGCAAGACGCTCGGGATCTTCACCCGCGCAAACAGCCCCCCCACGCCCCCGCCGCCGCCCAGCGCGGCGTTCAAGTCGTTCCCCGCCGCGCTCTCCTGCGCGCCACGCGCCGGCTCGCTCAGCATCACCCCGAAGTTCCGCGACAGGTTCGAAATAAACGGGAACCGGTGCCCCGTATCCACCGCCAGCGGCGTCAAGATCGGGAACACGCTCGTGCGGAAATACCGCCGCAGCCACTCGCGGTCCTCCGCCGACAAGTCCTCGTACGCCGCCAGCTCGACCCCCTGCTTCGCCAGCGCCGGCTTGACGTCATACTCGAAGCACTCGGCCTGCAAGAGCAGCATCTCGCGGATATTCGCCCGCATCGCCTCCAGCAGCGTCGTCGCCGCCAGCCCGTCCTGGTCCGGCCCGCTCCGCCCCTCGGTGATCCGCCGCCGCAGCAGACCCATCCGCTTCATCACAAACTCGTCGAGGTTCGACGAGAAGATCGCCAAAAACTTCACCCGCTCAAGCAGCGGCGTCCTCTGATCCATCGCCAGCGCCAAGACCCGCCGGTTAAACGCCAGCCACGACAGATCGCGGTTAAACGTCACCGACCCCGGAAAGACGTCCGGCCGCAGGAGCTCGCCCCGCCGCTCGCCCGCCGCCCCGCCGCCGCTCCCCTTCGCCCCGCCCGCCGGATGCAGGTGTTGCCGGGCCGTGTACCCGTTCGCCCCGGCCGCCGGACGGTGCCCGGACGCGGGCTCGCCGCCCCGCACGCCGGCCTCCCGCCCGCTCGCTCGCTCCACCCCCGCGCCCGGCTCCCGCTCACCTGTCGTCCCCGGCGTACTCATACACAACTCTACTCTCTCGCCTCGCCCCGCCACCCACCAGCCCCCTTCTTCCATCGACTATCGCCCACGATCACCAAAGTTTCACGGACGTTTCCACCCCATACCACCCGCCGCGCAGAATTTGCGCTGCAACCGCACGCCCCGGCCTCCCAAAGATCTCCTGCGCAATGCCCGAGCTTCCTCCCTTCCAGCCCCCGCCACCCCCGCCCCCGCCCGCCGACGCGCTCGTCATCGAGCCGCCCGGCCCGAGCCGCGACCTGGCCATGTGGACGCACCTGGTCCCGCTCATCTGCACGGTCACCACCGGCGGCGTGCTCGCCCTCGCCGGCAGCCTCGTCGCCTGGCTCGTCTGGCGCGACCGCTCACCCTTCATCGACGACCACGGCCGGGAGTCCGTCAACTTCCACATCAGCTTCCTGCTCTGGTTCGCGCTCTTCTTCCTCGCCGGCTTCCTCACCTGCGGCATCGGCTGGTACGTGGGCCTCCCCCTGCTGTACGTCTACGCCGTCGTCACCATGATCCTCGCCGCACTCGCCGCCCAGAAGGGCAAGCCCTACCGCTACCCCGCCTGCTTCCGGTTTGTCTAGGTCAGAAATCCGGCGCGTCGAACACCTTGGGTCGTCTGTGGCACAGGCGTCTCGCCTGTGCAGGAACGCTGGAGCCGCACGGCACAGGCGGGACGCCTGTGCCACGTTCAGACAACTCCTGAACCTATGCACCACCCGTCATTTCTGAAGAGCGTTCTCGGAGCGGAGTACACGCACGCCCCCCCAAGTGCCGCGCTCCCATAAACCGTTCTTCAAGGTCGCTGGTAATCTCCTCCGCCGTCGCGGTGCGTTCATACCGCACCATCGGCAGCACGCGCAGCGTCGAGCGGCTGCGCCGCCACAGGCTCCCCCACGCCGTGGACGCGTCGGGCGTCCCCTCGATCACCACCGGCAGGATCGGCACGCCTTTCGACTGTGGCACAGGCGATGGGGGGGCGCCTGTGCTTGAAAGCCGTTTATCCGCCATCACCACCAGCAGCCCCACGCCCGGCATGAACGGCAGCAGCACGCCCCGCGGCCGCTCGATCCGCCCCTCGGGGAACAGCCCGACCACGCCGCCCGCCTGCAGCCGCCGCACCGCCTCGCGCAGCGACGCCGCGTTCCCGCGCCGCTCGCCGTCCTCGCCCGTCCGCTCGACGCGGATCACCCGCGTCCACCGCCACACCGCCCCCGCCTGCGGCACCATCATGTCCGCCGCCATCATCCACGACACCTCAAACCCGCACGCCGCCTGGATGAGAATGGGATCGATCCCCGCAGTGTGATTCGCCACCACCAGCATCGGCCCAACGCCAGGCCCCGACGGCACATGCTCACGCCCTTCCACGCGCAGCCGGTGCACGAGCCATGCGTACGTGCGCACGGCCCAGAGCGCAAGCCCCGATTCGATCTCTTCCCCCTGCCGCGGTCCGCGGCTCACCGCCCGGCACCACGCCGCAAAGAGCACCCACGCGATAATCGAGAAAACGACGGGCACAAGCACGGGCGGATGGTATCAATAAATCCTTGAAATCGAACAAACGAGCCCGCAGCGCAAGCAAGGGCGGGCGTGGAGTAATCGGGCGACTTACCCCTTTGCGAGAGTCGATCCTTACGCCGCCCGCCGGACGGGCTCTTCGCTGGCCTTGCGCCCGGCGAACCGCACCGCGATGCGCTGGGCCCCGTGCTCGTCGACCTCGCCGCTGCGGACCACGACGCCGCGGATCATCCGGGCCTCGCGGAGGAGCACCCCCGCGTGCGACCGCGCGTCCATCGGGGGCAGGTCGTCACGCGGGATATGCGACGTATGCGGCGACAGCTCCGGCTCGCCGGCGATCCCCAGGCTCACCTCCTCGCCCACCGCGACCGGCCGGGTGGGCCGGACCTCGACCAGCACGCCGCCCAGCGAGACGTCGCAGGTCTTGAAGGCGTCGAACCGCCCGGTCGACTTGCGGAGCAACTTGCCGGCCCGGAAGACGTCGAACCGCCGGAACCGACGGCGGTTGGCGATGTCCACGCTCCCGCCCGCCTCGCCCGAGATCGACAACGGCGCTGCCGCGCCCGCCTCGGTGGTCATCATCATCGCCGCGCCTCCTGTCTTGAGATGGTTATCCAGACAAAGGCTTCTATCGGCGATCCGCGCCGCCCACTCAGGCCGCACCCTTCATCATCGTGTTAAGCCCTGCGGCGTGTGGTCTTTCTCCGGCCTAACGGCCGATGTAACCACCGTGGACCTCAGCGTGATCATCCCGACCCACGGCCGGCCCGACAAGGTCGTCGCGTGCCTCGACCGCCTCCTCCCCCTCCGCCAGTCGCTCGACCCCAAACGCTACGAAGTCCTCATCGGCTTCGACGGCGCCGAGCCCGAGACCGAGCGGCGGCTGCGCCAGCACATCGCCGATAACGCCCGCCGCGTCGGCCGCCCCGAGTTCGGCTCGGGCGCCCCCTCGCCCGCCTGGGGCGGCGTCCACCTCGAGGCCTGCCCCCGCGAGGGGTACAACGCCGTCCGCAACCGCCTGCTCCCCAAGGCCCGCGGCCGCCTGCTGCTCTCGATCAACGACGACGTCCTCCCCGGCGAGCACCTCCTCCAGGCGCACGTCGACGCCCATCTCCAGCGACAGCGCGCAAGCGCCGAGCCCGCCTCCCCCGACAACCCCGCCGCGACGACCTCGGCCGTCATCGTCGGCTGCTGCCCGTGGGTCGTCCACCAGCCCGACCGGATCATCGACCGCCTCGTCCGCGAGACCTCGATGGTCTTCTTCTACGACCAGATGGACGACCGCGACCCGCACCGCGACTGGGGCTTCCGCCACGCCTGGGGGATGAACATGTCCATGCCCCTGGCGATGGTCCGCGAGGTCGGCGGCTTCACCGCCTTCCCCCTCGCCTACGGCTACGACGACCTCGAACTCGCCTACCGCCTGCAGCAGCGCTTCGGCGTGCCGGTGCTCTACCGCCCCCAGGCCGTCGCGCCCCACGACCACCGCTACGAGCCGATCGCCTACCTCGAGCGCGAGCGGAGCCTGGGCCGCTCGGCGTGGCTGTTCGCCCAGCACAACGCGGAGTTCGCCCGCACGCTCTTCGGCCGCGACATCGCGTCGCAGCAGGAGGTCACCTACAGCCGCGAGTTCGTCGCCCGCGAGCGGGCCGCCGCCGAGCGGATGCGCGAGACCTTCGCCGCCGTCGGGCAGCTCCCGGCGAGCGTCCTCGACCACGCCGGCTCCACCGAGGCCGACCCGCAGCGCATCAGCCGCCTGCTGGCGCGAACGATCTACGAGCAGCACCTGCTCCTCAAGCGCTGGATGTGGCGCAGCGGCCTGCTCGAGGCCGCGGGCGAATAGCGTGGCACAGGCGTCCCGCCTGTGCTCTTCGACTCCAGCGTGCCCGCACAGGCGGGACGCCCGTGCCGCGTCAACATAAAAAAAGCCCCGCGATCTCTCTTCGCGGGGCTCGGTGTTCTCTCTCCGCCGATCTCGCCGGGTCTCTCTCACCTCGGCAAGAGGAAGCTCACGCCGCGAACGGCCGGTCGTCGTCGTCGCTGGGCTCGGGGAACTTGAACGTGTCGTTCATCTGCCGCTTGAAGCGGTCCAGGCGCGACTGCATCCGGTCCAGCGTGGACTCGATCTGCCGGACCAGGTCGGCCGAGCTTATCGGGCGGGCGGCCAGGTCCTCGGGGTCGATCCCCGCGTGGGCGGCGGCGTCGTTCTCCTGCGAGACCAGCCGCGGCCCGTGTTGGCGGGTGTTCCTGTCCCCGCCGCCGGCGCCGGGGAACTTGAAGACCGTGCGGTCCTCGGCGTTCTCGCTCGCGCCTGAATCGGTCGGGGAGATGTGCAGTTTCAGTTTCGTCGTCACGGTCGTGTCCTCCTCGCGTTTCACGGGGATGGGGCGAACTCACCCCGCGAGGCCAGAGATTCCATCGACCGGTTGCAGACGCCGGTGTATCGGCGGGCGCGAAAGTTCGCCCGTGCCGCACATCCGGACCATGTTGACCGCGCAGGCCCGCCCAGCTCACCGCATCGGCGAAAACGGCACGCCCGAGAACACGGGAACGACCTTGGCCATTGGCCAGAGGCCGATGACCAATGGGCAAGGCACGTGTTGACGCATGTGTACGAGACGCGAAGCGTGATGAGAACATGCAAGAGATTTGAACCACAGAGCACACAGAGATCACAGAGAAAGGCAAAGACAAAGAACGCGGCTCAACACCGAAGCGAAATCCTGGATGCGAGTCTCCGTGTCCTCCGTGAGCTCCGTGGTTCAAACTATCTTTCTGCTTTTTCTTGGTTATCAAGACTTGGAAACCCGCATAATCCTCGTGAGCGAGCGTCTCGTCTCTTGCCGCTCCGTCTGCGAATGCCGAATCCCGGTTGCCGAATGCCGCTTCTGCCTCGCCTACGGCCTACGGCCTTTTCCGCTTCAACCACACCACCGCCAACCCCGACGCCCCAAGCCGCACGACCGTGTCCATCCCCCGCACCACCAGCACCGCCGGGGCGGCCGCCTTCCCGAGCGTGGCGATCGCCCCGCCCTCGCTCACCCCCAGCGACCCCGTCGGCGAGGTTCCCTCGATCAGGAAGAACACCGTCGCGCCGAGCACGGCCGTCTCGAAGCCCATCGGCTCGCCCAGCACGCGCGACGCCACGTAGAACCGCCCGCCCTGGATGAGCACGTCGGCGACGCGCAGCACCACCGCCGCCGCCACCACCCGCCCGTCGGCGAGCATGCGGATCCCCTCGAACAACTCAACCACCAGCCGCCCGCCGCGCCGGCCCGCGAGATGGTGCAGCCCACGCGGCCGCGGGGGCGGGGCCCCCCCCCCCCCCCCCCCCCCCCCGCCGGGGGGC